>DATALK010000693.1:0-2841 GCA_036261085.1 Phototrophicaceae bacterium
TGTTCCTGTTCATCGCGCGGGCGGTAGCGATACGGGTCAGCGGCGCGTTAGCCGGAATACGCGGGTAAAAAAAGATCATCCCGATCACCACCGCCAGCGCGATGAACAGGAACAGGCTGCTGGCCTCTGGCAAAAAGCCAAAAGCGGCCCCCGTGTTCTGACTGCGGGTAATCTGGAAAAATGGACTCAGCGCCGGGACAATGGCGCGGGTTTCATAAATTTGCAGGTTATCCATTACCCATTGTTTGGTAAAGCGGTCAGCCGCCAGCACCAGTCCGACGATGACCACCAGTTCCAGCCATTTTCGCATAACTGACCCTCGTTCCACCGGAAAAGGTGAATTATAACACAGCGAAGGGGTGAGAAATGCCGGGTGCTAAAACCGTCAGGATAGGGTAAAAACAAGTCGTCACTGGGAAATTAATCTGATGGGATTCCGGTTCACTAGTGTTAAGATCAGGTTATAGGCGATCCGTAGCAGAGGAGAGGGTGATATGGCGGAACAAAATTATTCCATCGAGCGTGATTTGAGAGAAGTTCACGCGATGGTTGAGGCGCTGGTTCCCTACGTTTACGAAGACGAACTTTACCGGATGTTGGGTGGCAGTCTGCCCAGTCTAACGCTGGGCGCGGTGCTGCTGCGTTTGCGCCGGTTGCGCGGACTGCGGGGCCGGATGACCCATGCCCAAGCGGAGCAGTTCCAGACGATTGAAGCCAAACATGAGGCCATCCGCGAGGAATGGGCTACCCACTATAACCAAAAACTCCTGCGCGAAGTTGAAGGCCGCCTGAATAATCTCCACGCCTATTTCAAAGAGTGTGATGATGATCCCCGGCTGTGCGCCAATTCCTATCTGCCGGAAGCCCTGCGCCGCACCATCATTCAGGAGATTTTGACGGAACTGCCCGATCAGGAAATCCGTGCGGCGGGACTGGATACCAAATTCAAAAAGGCCGATACCCGAATGCGGCGGTATCTGCGCCCCTCCAGTTTTGTTTGGGACGCGGTGTTAAAACCCGCCTACCCGGAAAATATTTATTGGTGGCTGTATAACCGTCCGCCGCAGCCGGACGATGATGAAATCGAAGTTGACGAGGAGTAATGACCGAAGGATTGAGGGGGGAAAACACTAACCGCGCGCCCCAGTTTGAGCGCCAGCACCTTGTTTTGGCCCTGGCAATCGGTGTTCTGCTGGTCGTTTTTGCTTTAACGCTGACCGGCCTGACGCGCGAAAGTTTGTGGAATGACGAAGCCTGGACGGATTGGGCGGTACGTTCGCCGTATCTGGCGGACACGCTGGCGCGCATTCAGGGGGATGTTCACCCGCCGTTGTACTTTTTATTGCTCGACGGTTGGACGCTGGCGGCGGGGGATTCGGTGTTTGCCCTGCGCCTGCCTTCTATCCTCTTCGGTTTGCTGACGCTGGCCGCCGCCTATGCGGTTGGTGTCCGGCTGTTTGATCGCCCTACCGGATTGATGACCATCATCCTGCTGGGAACCGCCAGCTTTTTTGTGTATTACACCCGCGAAGCCCGCATGTATAGTCTGCTGCTGGCACTCGGTACGCTGGCGACCTGGGCCTATTTACGCTGGTCAGCCCGGCCATCATTGGCGCGCGCTAGTAGTTATGGCCTGCTGCTGGCGCTGCTGCTCTATACGCACTATGCCGGGGCACTAATCATCCTGACGCATTTCCTGCACGGGCTGCTGACCGCGATTCAGCATCCGGCCAAATTGCTGCGAAAACTCCCGCACGGGCTGCTGCCGTACCTCCTGGCGCTGCTGTTGTTCGCGCCCTGGCTGCCCGTCTTTTTATCGCAGATGCGCGCGAACCCGCACGGCCCGCTGGCCCTCCCTCTGCCTACCGACTGGGGGACTGCTGCCGGGCTGCTGCTCATTGTCACCGGCGGCTACGGTGGGCTGATGCTGCTGCCGTTTGGCTTGGGAACCGCCCTGCCGCGCCTGCGGCAGTACGGAAACGCGATACTACTGCTCCTTTTATGGCTGCTGCTGACGCCATCACTGCTACTCATCTTAAATGCCTCCGTCGCGCCGGTTTATCAGGTTCGTTATACCATCGCAGCGCTGCCTGCCGGGGCGCTGCTGATCGCTTATGGCCTGCGCCACATCGGCCTGCCGCTCGGCCCCACCGCTTACCGCCGCCGGTTGACTCAAGCCGTCACGATGATTCTGCTGCTGGCGCTGGTTCAGGTTCAACTTTCAACCCATGCTGCGCTGTGGCCCCCCCAAACCGGCCTGGGAAGCTACCATTCGCCAGATGACTGCTGCCCGTGACCCACTTGAACCCACCATTACCGATCTATCACCCGCCAGTCCGGCGGCCTACTACGATCAACAACTCCAGCTTCGCCAGGGCGTCAGCCTGGATTTGTCCTGGCGGCTGCATCACTTCAACGAAATTCAAAAGTTGGTCGCGCTGTTTGACCACGAACCCGCCGTCTGGATCGTGCTGCCGATGAATACAGCCAAAGCCTGGCATATCACCGCCTTACTGGATGCGGAGCGCGGCAGCACTTATCGCGCCAGTCTGGTCAACCTGCTCTTTTACCGCTTTGACCAGAACGCCGACAGCAACTTGGTATTCCGCCTGAGCGACTTACTGCGTTATGACAGCGGGCCAGGCGCAGACACCCAGTTTGATGTGCAGTCAGGAGATGAGCTGTGCGCCGATTTCACCTTCACGGCCCTCGCGCCGGTGGATGGTTTGTATTCGGCGGGCCTGCACATCGTTGACCTGACCGGCACGATTTCAGTGGCGCAGCTTGACGAGGGTCTAGGATCACATAACGCTGGTGATGTGATCCACTTTTCCCCGTGTC
>DATALK010000694.1:0-1832 GCA_036261085.1 Phototrophicaceae bacterium
CGCAGGAAGCGGTGATGCTGCGCTACCGGCGCGCGCTGGATACGTGGCTGAGTGAAGATTTGATCGGTGAAGCGGTAGATGCACTGCTGGAACTAGCGCGGGACATCGGTCAGCCGGACGCGATTGTGACCGATCCGTTTATCAGCGCGGCGGCACTGGTGACGGAAGCGCTGAACGTGCCGCTGATCGTCTGCGGCTGGCCCGCGCTGCGGGA
Organism: Phototrophicaceae bacterium; assembly: GCA_036261085.1. Taxonomy (GTDB): domain Bacteria; phylum Chloroflexota; class Anaerolineae; order Aggregatilineales; family Phototrophicaceae; genus CFX2. The sequence goes on from DATALK010000694.1 coordinate 215, forward strand.
ACTCAACGAGGAACACTTATTCCCGGTGCAAAAAACGCTCGGCCAGGAAAGCCAGGAACGGATAACGCGGCTGTGCCAGCGGTTTGGGTTGGCGGGGGTGAATTTTGCATCCGGGCCAACGCCGTCGGTACTCAGCCCTCATTTACATATCAGCTATTTCAGCGCGGCGTGGCATCAGGCGGACGAAGCGCTGCTCCTGCCCCAAACGCTGTTTGTCGGCGGCGCGCCCACGCCGTCCGCTGACGTTCCACCGAGTTGGTTAACCGATATTCCTGCCGAAGCGCCGCTAACGCTGGTCACACTCGGTAGCGTGTTTACCGGTGATCTGGGCTTTTTTGCGTGGGCAGCCCAGGCCGCCGCGCGGGCGGGAACGGTGCCGATTGTGGTCATTGGGCGCAATCCAATTGAGCCGGAGGAAAAAGCGCGGCTGAAAGCGGCCCTGCCCCCAGGAACGCGCCTGCTCAATTGGGTGCCGTTCGACCACGTTTTACCGCGCACCCGGCTGGTGATTCATCACGGCGGCATGGGAACCACGCACGCGGCGGTGATTCACGGCATCCCACAGATTGCCGTCCCGCACGCCGCCGATCAACGCGGGAATGCGCGGCGGATCGCACAGGCGAAAGTGGGGCTGAATTTGACCGCGCAGGATATTCGCCACAACGCGCTGCTGGAAGGGGCGCAGGCACTTTTCAATGACGCACACGTTCAGCAGACCGCGCGTGAGCTGGCGGCGGAATTTGCAGCGCTCGGCGGCGCGGAACGGGCAGCGGCAGCGATTGCGGCGGTGGTAGGACAAAATCGTTAGCGACAGCCGCCATTAAAATCACCATAATGAAATTATCCTTTTAAAAATAAGTTATAGGGGATAATTCATGCGGTGGCGATTATTTCTGCTCCTGCTGGCCGGGCTGCTGGTGACATCCAGGGTAGCCGCGCAGCCATTTATTAGCGGTTGTCCGATTTTCCCGGCGGATAATGCTTGGAACACGGACATTTCCGGCGCGGAAGTAGATGATAATTCAGGCATCTACATTACCAATATTAACACCAACGGCGGCGGTACTCTTGTCCATCCCGATTTTGGCTCTGATCCGACGTATGGCATCCCCTGGATGACCGTACCGGGAACACAGCCGAAAGTCCCGGTGACTTTTGATTATGACGACGAGAGTGACCCTGGCCCATATCCGTTTCCGCCGAATGCCCTGGTTGAAGGTGGTTCCGACAGTCATGTAATTGTGTTGGATCGGGATAATTGTATTCTCTACGAAACCTTCGCGTCCACTTATATCGGTGGGGCGCAGCAAGCCTGGACAGCGGGTTCAGGGGCGAGTTTTAGCCTGAACTCCAATGCGCAGCGGCCAGATGGGTGGACATCAGCCGATGCCGCCGGACTGCCGATTCTGCCAGGGCTGGCCCGCTGTGAAGAAGCCAATTCCGGTACGATCAATCACGCGCTGCGATTTACCGTTCGCCGGACGCAGGAGGCGTATGTTTATCCAGCCAGTCACGAAGCCGGACACAGCACCAATACAAACTACCCGCCGATGGTGTTAATATTGGTAATGTAGATGCCTGAATTATCATCTACTTCCGCGCCGGAAATGTCCGTGTT
>DATALK010000696.1:0-5205 GCA_036261085.1 Phototrophicaceae bacterium
AGCCAGTTGGCGAGCGTAAGCGCGGTTCTTTTTACTGTAGCTGATGAAAATATGAGCCATACTGCTCCTGAGGGGCTGGCGGGTAACATTATACTTATTATTATGACCACATTGGGTGCGCCACGCAAAAGATTGGCGGCGCTGACCTCACCCCCGGCCCCTCGCACTCAGGGGACATGCGTCCCCATTCGGCTCGCCATAACATGGAGAGGGGAGCAAATGCGCGTGGCGAAATTGGCGGCGGCAGAGGGAGGGGGGACTGCCGCTGTTGCTGCCAAGATTGCAAGTCTTTAGTCCAGAGTCATTGATTATCAGTCGCCAGCAAAATGGTACGGACACGATATATCGTGTCCGTACAACCCGAAAATAATTCCGCATGTCATCAGTATAGGCGAAAACGGGGGCGGTGAGGTGGACATTTGTGCGAACATTTGTTTAGTGTTTTTAGTCTATAGTCGTTAGTCGCTAGTCTTTAGTCGAAAGACGAGGTCGGGAAAGAATACTGTGCTTGGCAGCAGGGGCGGACGGCGGCGGGAAGTTGGCTGATAAAAATAGATATACAAATTTTCGCTATTTTTGCCCCAAAATCGGCTGCTTGGAGAGAAAAACGACGACAAAACGGGCCGTCGAAGCGTGTATGCCGCCCGATCAATTTGCGATCATTCAGCAGCTAAACTGGTGGAAGACGGGTCATTTGAGGATTAGGCCGCCTGCCATCGCCGTAACTCACCCTGACCGCACTCGGCGCACACCCGCTGCCCTGCAAATCAAACACCCCTAACCTGCCCGAGCGAAGCCAGTTTATACGTATTCATATCAATACAAACCAAAAGTAGCAGGAAAATGAATCCGCTGCTACTTGATAATACTAATGTAGAGTTGTAGCGATTTAGGGCTACTTTGTGTTTTATATTTCAACACATATTATATGTTTGCAGATGGGTGCGAAAATTGTCTCATTGTGAGTTCAACGAATGGCGATATAGGTGTCCATTTGCAACCATCCACAACTGCTGGTTAGCATCTTCGACGATGTTTGCGGCATGGTGCATTATCAAACATCCTTCCCCTAATTGTGGGTCATACCAAGCCGTGCCCTCTCCGGCGCCGTCCGTATCACGAACATACCATAGTCTGCCATCTGAGCTTTCAGTAATCAGTCTTGGTGGCCCCCACTTATAGTTTCCGGCATTATCCAGATACTCGTCTATATTTGGGTGAATCAAATGCCAGGTGTGATCCAAGTCACGGAAGCCAATTGCGCCGAGCCATAGTTGCCCCGACTGGGCGACTAACATTCCATTGAATATCGGCCAGTCCCTATCTGGTAGATCAATAAGTGCAAAACTACGAGCTTCCAAGCTAAAATGCCAAATAGAATCTGATGGCAACGTAAGACGTTCCCTGAACGATGCAGACGGCGGGATTTGGGTATTTGGACTCCACAAATAAAGGCTACCATCTGTGGATAATGCTGCTTGACTCACTGAGAAGTCAAGACCAGATTGTCTTTCATACGTTTCGAGCACGGGGTCAAACTTGTAGATGCCATCGTTGCTGACAATAAGCCAGAATAATCCGTCATTATCAACAAGAATGTGAGGTATGGTTGAGCCAGCAAATTGGGGGATGCTAGAAGCCCGTTGTGGTAGTACGGAACCGTGCATTGTATCTGCGGGAATCTCAAATCTAGTTGTAGTCTCGTTGAATCGACTTAGAAGAGGAATTTCCTGAAATTCTGGGTTTACATGTTGACCAGTAGGTATATTTTGTCCCCAAATAGCCCCATCGTTTGCAACGAAGAGTTGGCCCACTACATAATCAGTTGAAAAGACGGTGCGAGGAATCAGTTTCCACTCTTGATGATTAACATCATAAACTGCAAAACCGACCCCATTTCCGGTGATCCAGACTTCTTCGCTATCATCAGTCATACGAGTTACCCTAACTTGATTGAATATGGGGAAATCCTGATTTATTTGCGAAGGAAGCGATGCTACCTTATACCATGATGAGTGTGATGAAGGCTCAATCACTCTCGGATTTTGTGGATAGCTTGCATAGGCAAATGTTTCAAAAGTTTCGAGGCATTCACGATTGCCCACCTCGTTTTGAGCCTTAATCTGGGAGGAGTCAAGCCATCCACTGATGATACTTATCAAGAACAGATATAATGCAATTTGGCTGTATCGCTGCATTACTTATCTCCTAACCCTACTGTATATGCTGTGATGGATAAACGAACAAAACGTAAAGTTCAGCAATGAACCTAAGCTCACTGCTGAACTTCCAAGAGCCTAGCTTAGTTGCAAGGGGTTGGGCTGTTTAGCCAATCCACTACAATATCCCGATACGCTGCACTATTTTGTTCCTATGCCCAGTTAATAAGTTAACGCACCATCCCAATGTGGCTGATCTTGGCGAGAATTACAACAATACGTTCCTGTTGCATCAGATGGTGGAGTATATGATGTACTGCGCTCGCAAATACAGCAAACCATTGTCGTCCGTCGGCGCACCGGTGAAGCCATAGGGCGCACGGGTGACAGCCCCACCAATGGTACACACTAGCTGACACTGAGTGTGAGACTGGACACAGCTTGCTCCTTATTTCCCTTAGCGCATGGTCTCTGTTAAAATGTGATTATTATGGAACAACGTGGGAAAAGCACAGCCTTACACATTCTGGTGGCCGCTGGCGGAACGGGCGGCCACGTTTATCCGGCCCTCGCTATTGCTGACGCCGTCCAACAAGACCAGCCCAACGTCACCCTGTCGTTTGTCGGCGTAGTCGGCGGTTTTGAGCGTCCGCTGGTCGAGGGGTATGGTTTGACATTTAGCGGCTATTTTGAGGTGCGCGCGGGGCCGTTAAACGGCGTTGGGCGGCTGCGCCAACTGCGCAGCGGGTTCGATTTACTGCTGGGGACGTTCCAGGCGTTGGGATTGCTGCTGCGCCACCGGCCTGACGCAATTTTGCTCACCGGCGGCTGGTGTGGTTTGCCGGTCTCGGTGGCCGGGTGGCTGCTGCGCGTGCCGATGCTGGTCTATCTGCCGGACATTGAACCGGCGCTGACGATTAAAACGCTGCGCTTTTTCGCCCGCCGCATCGCGCTGACGGCGGACGCTTCGCAAAAATTTTTTCCACACAATAAAACCGTCGTCACGGGGTATCCGCTGCGGCGCACGCTGACGGACGCCACCCGCTCCACCGTGCCTTCGCTCACGCGCTGCCCAAACCAGTCGTCTGTCAGTTCGGCTATCCGTCCCAACGGCAGCAGTTGGTAGGCGTTTAGGTACACCAGCAGCGCCTTGAACCGCTCTCCATATTGCGTCGGCTGGTCTATTCCCTCAGGGAGAGCGCCGTGTACCTGCCGGTGGCAGTGCAAACACCGCTTGCTCTCCGCCTGATGCTCCGTCACCTACAGGCGCAGCGGCGGCAGTTCGAATACCTGCCGCTGGCTCACGCTTTCCGCCTCAACCACCCTCAGGTTGTGCTGGCAGTGCGGGCAGCTTTCCAGCCGGTGAACCACCACCGCATCGGGGTGAGTCACCGCTTCCAGTGTCTCCCCCTTGTGTCCCGGTTGTCCCCCGCTCTTGCGCTTGCCGGTTTCGCGCTGGCTCTTGGGCGCGGGTTTCTTCAACTCGTCGCTGCTCGGCGGCTTGCTGCTGTTGCCGCTGTGCTTGGCAAGCTGCGCCATCAGTTCAGCGATCTCGGCGCGCAACCGCTCGATAATCTGCTGCTGTTCGCGGATAATGGCTAGAAGTTCTGCTTCGCGTACGTTGTCCATAGCCCATTTCTTTCCGTTTGGCGATACCCCTGAGCAGTTACAATTGGTGTTATGGTGTCCATACCACATCAGGAAGATTCTATGACCGAATTTCAATCCGTCGTCTTTTTTGATCTCGACAATACGCTGATTGATGGCCCATTTGAGGAGGGAGTGTGGCCGGTAGTACTGGCCGAACTCGCGGGTAAAACCGGCCTCAGCCAGGATGAAATTTACCGGCTAATCGGCGACGAAAACGAGGCGCGCCAGTTGGATACTGCCGTATCGCCCCTGGTGGCGATGGATTGGGACGACATCACGGCCACCGTCGCCCAACGTTTAGGCGTCACCCTGGAGGCGAATGTTTGTCAGTTGGCGACGGCGCACGCGGGCCAGTCCACCGTGCGAGCGGATGGCGTGAAAATTTTGCAGGACTTAAGCGCGCCGCACCGGGCGCTGGTGGTGGCGACCAAAGGGCTGGCGAAATATCAACAGCCGGTGCTGGACGCCCTCGGCCTGACACCGCTGTTTGCTGCCGTGCTGACGCCGGATGTCAACGGTGGGCTGAAAAAACACCGCGTCTTTTTTGGCGATTGGCCGCGCACCACGCGCCTGCAAATCATGGTCGGGGATCGGTACGATGACGATGTGGCCGCCCCGGCCAGCTATGGTTTTAAGACCATCTGGAAAGCTGATGATTTGCCCGAACGCCTGCGCCCCCAAGACCCCTTTCGCCGCGCGCTGCTGTATCCCTATGCCGACGACCAACCCGCAGCGGCGGACGCCATCATCACAGCCTTAGACGAAGTACCGGACATCGTGCGGCGGCTGGAACTGGCCGGTCTGGGCTTTACGGATCGCTGACCGTCTGCTAAAAGTATAATCAGAACTTAAACCACCTTTATTCAACCTTTAGGAAAAATAATGGTATAGTCTAAGGGCTGGTTTAAATCTCAATGGAGCCGCTGTGAACGATTCGCGCTTTTACTGGGCACGCCTCATTTCCAACCTGGTCAGCCCGCCGGTGGTGTGGGCCGTGCTGATTTTCCCCATCGCCTTCCGCGAAGCCCAATCCCGCGAACACGCGATTGCCTGGGCGCTCACCTATGGGGTGCTGGTCTGTGTCGTGCCGGTGTTATATATCGCCTGGATGGTGCGGCGCGGCAGCATCAGCGATATTCACATGCGGCTGCGGCAGGAACGCCTGCTGCCGTTTTTGGTTTCGATGGCCTGCACCGGCCTCGCCTGGTATGTGCTGCGGTTGATGGGCGCACCCACCATGCTGCCGATGATCGCCATTGTCACCCTGGCGCAGTTGATTACGATGGCCGCCATTACGCTGTGGTGGCAGATCAGTATGCACACCATGAGTATTACCAGCGCCGTTGTCGCCACCGGCCTGATGTTTGGCGTTGGGCCAGCGTTAATCGTGCTGCCG
>DATALK010000697.1:0-4111 GCA_036261085.1 Phototrophicaceae bacterium
TTAGGGGCCATCACGGCCCTGTAGGTTGTGACTTAACGGTATGGCAAATAGACGTACCACGCAGGAAACCCCAGCGGTCAAGCTGGAAGACACGCCATCAGGTTTATGGCGCAAACTGATCGCCAATGAACCGATTCCCCCGCGCCGTTCCATTTATATGCCGAGAGGCTTCTGGCCGCTGCTGGATTTTGGGCTGGTGTTTGCAGCCTTTGCGCTGGCGTACTACCTCCGCTACAAACTGCAACTGGTGCTGCCGGTAGACGAGGCCAACCGCGCCACGTTCCAGCCGTATCTGCCTTACGCGGCAGTGTTTGCTGTGCTGCTGATTTTAAATTACCAGGGCAGTGGGCTGTACCGGAACATTCGCGGGCGCACCTGGATGGAAGAGGTCAACATCGTTTTTAACGGTGTGACCAACGCCACCGTTGTGGTTCTTGGCATTTACTTCCTGTTTATGCCGCTGGTCTTCAGCCGTCTGCTGCTGTTTTACGTGGCGGTGATTGCCATCGTCCTGCTGTCTACGGTGCGGTTGGTACGCCGGTGGGCGCACGCTTATCTGCGCTCCAAAGGCATCGGCGTGCAGCGGGTGCTGGTCGTCGGTGCGGGGGACGTGGGCATGGCCGTCCTGCGCACGATGATCGCGCGGCAGGACTTGGGTTATCTGCCGGTGGGGTATGTGGACGATGACCCCGAACGCGCCAGTATTGATCTGGGACGCCTCAAGGGTCTGGGCGGCATCAAGAATCTGCGGCAGACGATTCGCAGTAACAGTGTTGATCTGGTGGTGATTACGCTCCCCTGGTCGCAGCACGAGCAAATTCTTGATCTGGTGCAAATTTGCAAACGCGCCGGGGCCGAAGTGCGCGTGGTGCCGGACGTGTTTCAATTGAATCTGCGACAGGTGCAGATCGAAAATCTGGACGGTATTCCCCTCTTAGGCGTCACCGGCGAAGTGCAGTTTTCCAACCGGGGTTATCTGCTCAAACGGGTGCTGGATTTGGGCCTGATCGGGTTGGCGCTGCCCGTGTTAACGGTAATTTTTGGGGTCATTTCCCTAGCGATTCGGCTGGAAGGGCCGGGGCCGATTTTCTACCGGCAGCGGCGCATCGGGCGCAACGGCCAGCCGTTTGACATGATTAAGTTCCGCACCATGATTCCTGACGCGGACAAACTGCGGGCGCAGCTCATCCGCGAAACCGGCGAAGACCCGCGCCATCCCAAGTTCAAAAATGATCCGCGTGTAACCCGCGTTGGGCGCTTGCTGCGGAAACTCAGCTTTGATGAACTGCCCAACCTGTTTAACGTGGTTCTCGGCCAGATGAGTCTGGTTGGGCCGCGCCCGCCCATGCCGGATGAAGTCGCCTTGTACGAACCCTGGCATATGCAGCGCTTCCAGATTCTACCGGGCATGACCGGCCTGTGGCAGATCAGCGGGCGCAATCACATCCCCTTTGATGAAATGTGCCTGCTGGATATTTATTACATCGAAAACTGGTCGGTACGGCTGGATATTCAAATTCTGGTGCGCACCTTCCCCGGCGTGTTAATCGGTCACGGCGTCTATTGAAGCAGTCAAGATCAGTTGAGGAGATGGAGATAGGATACGGACACGACAGATCGTGTCCGTACTGAGGTTGCGGTCTGTCCAATAATCCCTTACGCCGCCAGCAGCGGCAGGCGAATGGTAAAAATGGTGCGTTTTCCGGCTTCACTCTCCGCCGTGATTTCCCCTTCGTGCAGTTCCACAATTTCTTTGGAGATAGACAGGCCTAACGCGGTCCCGCCAACTTCGCCACCATGTTTCGCCAGGGAAAACGGCTGGAATACCCGCGTCAGCAAATCCTGCGCGATGCCGATGCCGTTATCCTGCACCTGAATCACCGCCCACTGGTGCGGATTGGCGCTGTCCCGCATCACGCGCACCTCAATCACGCTTTGTTCGCGGGTATGGCTGAGCGCGTTTGAAACCAGTGTGTTGATAACCTGGCTGAACCGCTTCAAGTCCACAAAGACGGTGAGCGGCTCCGGTGGTAGTTCACAATTTAAGGTAATAGACCGCGCCTGCGCCCGATCCTGATAATTGCTGACAACCTGGCTAACCAGGTCTTGCAGCACAATATCCTGCCGTTCTAGCAGGGCCGCGCCGCGTTCAAACTGCGACAGGTCAAACATTTCTTCCAGCAGGCCGCGCAGCTTTTCAACCACTTCTTCCAGGATCGTAACGTGTTCTTGCAGCTTTTCCGGCTGGCGGCGCAGCAGGTACAGCCGGGTTTTAATGTTGGCAATCGGGGTGCGCAGACCATGCGCGGCGTTCGACATAAACTGCGACTTCTGCGTTTGCAGATGTTTCTCGGCAGTGTTGTCGTAAATCATCGTGACCACCCCGCCCAGCTCATCCAGATGCCGGTGAATCACCCGCGCGTCGAATTCGCTGCCATCACGCCGGAGAATGGTAAAAACGCCCTGGCTGTTGCCGTTACGCCCAATGAGCGACGCGAGTGACTGGTACAGCCCCGCCAGCCGGTGTGTCGTATCATCATCCGAAACCCCGTTGTCATACCCGATCATCTGGGTCATGGTCAGGTTCGCGTACCGTATCTGATTATTTTCGGTATAAATCACCCCGGCATTCATCCCATCCAGCATCGCTTTTAATCGGATAATCTCGCGGCGCAGGCGGTTCAGCTCGGTGCTGTTTTCCTGTTCCAGTTCCCGGCGCACCGTTTGGGTCACTTCGGCGGGCACACGGCGCAGATAGACCACCACCAACGCCAAAAAAATGAGGAGCAGCAGTCCGGCGGCGGCGACCAGCGCCAAAGCCGTCTCATACTGCTGGCCGGTGATCTGGACGGCGGCCAAAAGGATGGTTCCTAACAACAGCGCCGCGAGTCCTGCCAGGGCCACCGCCAGGACGCGGCTAAAACCAGCGTTTGATTGGTTGACCGGATTCATAGGCGCACTCATCAATACATTCGGTATTTGATCGGGGATCGCTTGAGACGATAAACGGATGGAATCCATAGAAACCCCACAACATCATATTTATAAATTATCTAATACCCGCCCGACACGCCCCATAGGGTTTTAGTCCCAAAAATCGGGATGGAGTTCTTAACATTCTTAAAGATTGTTTCCTCATTCCATAACCTGGCATTAATCCAAATGGGGCGATTCGATAACCTGATAAATCGCTGCTGTTAAAACATGGGGGTTAGGATAGTGTCTTGAATGCCTTCGGGCATGAAAGCAACTACCTGTGAACTTGAGGAGAAAATCGTAGATGAAGACCCGCTTTTTGCTCTTGGTAGCCGTAGTGCTGCTGCTCGTCCCATTTGGTGTGGGCGCGCAGGATCAGACCGTTGTGGACGTGATTGCCGGTAATGCCGACCTGTCAACCCTGGCCGGATTAATCGAAACCGCCGGTCTGGCGGAAACCCTGAGTGGCGAAGGCCCCTTCACTGTGTTTGCCCCCACCAACGCGGCGTTTGAAGCGCTGCCCGCGCCCGTCGTGGCCTATCTGACCTCCGAAGCTGGCAAGGAAACCCTGACCGCCGTCCTGACCTACCATGTTGTCCCTGCCAGTGTGCTGGCCGTTGATGTGACCACCGGCGACGTGGCCTCGGTTGCAGGCGACGCCATCAGCCTGGAAGTGACCGATGCCGGGGTGAAGGTTGAAAACGCTGTTGTTGTCACCCCCGACCTGGCCGCCAGCAATGGGGTCGTGCATGTCATTGACGCCGTTATTCTGCCCGATGTGGAACTGCCCGCCGTTGACCCGCTGACCGTCGAAGGCGACGTTGTGACCGCTGGCAGCTCGACGGTTTACCCCGTCAGCGAAGCGATGGCCGCCCGCTTCACCGAAGAAGGGTATGCCGGTAACGTGACCGTTGACAGCATCGGTTCCGGCGCGGGTTTCGAACGCTTCTGCGTGAACGGCGAAACCGACATTGCCAACGCCAGCCGCAAAATCAAGCAGGAAGAAATTGACGCCTGCGCCGCGCTGACCCCGGCCAGCACCCCGATGGCCTTCCGTATCGGCACCGACGCGCTCGCCATCGTGGTGAGCGCGGAAAATGACTTCGTCCAGGATGTGACCAAAGAAGAACTGGCC
>DATALK010000019.1:0-37023 GCA_036261085.1 Phototrophicaceae bacterium
CACCTGCTGGATACGATTGCTGAACGTTTTACCGGATTTCGAGTCCAGATGACTGAGAATAACCGGCGGCAGGCTTACTTGCCGGAGGCGGCGATTTTAATTGAAAATGCTGTTGGCACAGCGCCAGCGTTTGCAGTTGAACATGAAGGGCGAGTGATTATCAGTTTGCCGGGCGTCCCGCGTGAAATGAAATTTTTGATGACCGAAAAAGTTATCCCCTATCTGCGGGCACGGTTTGACCTGGGCAGTAGTGTAATTAAAGCCAAAGTGTTACGCACCGCCGGAATTGGCGAAAGCACATTGGATGCGCAGATTGGCGAAAAACTGCTGCAAATGAGCAATCCAACCGTCGGTTTAGCGGCCCATGCGGGGCAGGTGGATGTCCGAATCACGGCGAAGGCCGCCAGCGTCGAAGAAGCCGACCAGATGATTGCGGTGATTGAAGACCAACTCCAACAACGTATTGGCCCCTATATCTATGGTATCAATGACGAAAAAATCCAGGAAGTGCTGGCCCGCCTGCTGAGAGCGCACCAGGCGACGTTAGCCATTAGTGAAACGGGGGTGGGTAACGCGATCAGCCAGGCTGTTGAAAAAGTGGAACAGGGGGGAAACATTATCAGTCATACGGAAAACTATGCCCATCCCGATGAACTGCGCTTGGCACTTGATATTCCGGCCACTACGCCGCTGCGAACCCTGGCCGAGCAGGCCGCGGAACGTTTATACCGGAAAAGCGGCGCGACAGCAGCGATTGTGATTGTCAGCTACCCGACAGCTACCGAAAATGCGGATGTGGAAGGCAGCACGGCGCTGGCCGTTTATACGGCCAATCAAGTTCGTTCTCGCGCTTATGGCTTTGGCGGCCAATCCGATTTGGCGGCGGCCTGGGGGATTTCCTGGTCACTTTCCACTTTGTGGCGCATTCTGAAGGAACAAGTTAATGACGCCTAGTTTTGCCGACAGGCTGGACGATCTTCAGCGCCAACGACAGAGCAATCTGGCGCTCTACTTCGCGCCGCATTTAGCCCAACTGCCGCTAGTGATTCAGAAATACGATGATCCCTTTTTCCCATTTACCAAAACAATCATCGCCGCAACGCGCGATTTGGTCTGTGCCTATGTTTTTGATTTGGCGGCTTATCTGGCAATTGGGGCGGCGGGCGCGGTGGCCCTGGAACGCTCTATGGCTTATGCCAGCGGCGATGCGCTCACAATTTTGCATGGGCCATTGGTTGGTACCGGGTATACGGCGCTGTTGGACAAAGGGGGCTTTGCCGCCGATGCGGTTACACTTTGGCAACGCCAGGATTTAGCGGCCTATACAACCCAGGCGGATACCAGCGCTTTTCTTGTTCAACCAGGAATGCCCCAACCCGCTGGAAACGAAGTGATTGGGGTTTATTGGCAAGCGGCGGGAATTTTTACTTTGCCCGCAAAGTTGCAGCAGTTACAAATCCGGGTAGTGGAGAAAGCGATTCTGGATACGGCGCGAGGCGAGGATTTTACGGAACAGGTGCGGGTTCAGGTGGAGCGACTGCGGTGATGAGCGATCTAACGAACTTATTGGTTGAGACCGGTATCGTTCAGTTTGGCCGGTTTCAGCACCCAACCAGCGAACGGCCATTTTTGTTGAGTTTGGAGTATCTACCGGCCTATCCTGAAGTTTTAAAGCGGATCACACAAACCATACAAACTCGATTCGAGCAAAAAACAGCACAACGTCTGGTTGCAACAACAGATGCGATACCGTTGGGGGTCGCGCTGGCGTTAAATACGGGCATTTCACTGGTTTACAGCCGGGGGCAGGGGCAGGAAGCGGTTTATGATCTGGTGGGGGCGTATAACATCGGCCATACAGCGGTGCTGCTAACCAATGTGCTTGAAAATACGGCTGAACTTTCGACCTTTATCACAATGGCACAGCGAGTAGGGCTGGAAATTCATACCGTGTTAGCGGTTCTTGATCTGGGAATTGGGGCCGCGCTCCCAGGGGTGCAGATTAAACCGCTGTTAACACTTTCTGGTATTGTTCAGGCGCTGCTGGCTGATAAGCGGTTGCCGTCAGGACAGGCACATGCTGTCCTGACGTGGATAGACGCGCAGCATAATCAGGCTAATCTTCGTCCAGACGCAGCATCGCCATAAAGGCTTCCTGCGGCAGCTCGACCTGGCCGACCATTTTCATGCGCTTCTTGCCTTTTTTCTGCTTTTCTAGCAGCTTTTTCTTGCGCGTGATGTCACCGCCATAACATTTTGCCAGCACATCTTTGCGCATAGCACTGACATTTGCGCGCGAGATCACGCGCTTGCCGGTAGCGGCCTGAATCGGCACAGCAAACAACTGGCGCGGAATGAGTTCCTTGAGCTTGGTGATGAGGCGTTGGCCTTTATGATAGGCTTCGTCCCGGTGAACAATGAGCGCCAGGGCGTCTACGGGTTCGTTGTTCACCAAGATGTCCAGCTTCACTAAATCTTCAGTTCGATATTCCTCAAACTGGTAGTCCATGCTGGCATAGCCGCGCGTGGCGCTTTTCAGGCGATCAAAAAAGTCAACGATGATTTCTGACAGCGGAATGTGGTAGTGCAGAATTACCCGGGTGGCATCCAGATATTCCGTCGTGATGTATTCACCACGCTTTTTAATCACCAAATCCATCACCGGGCCAATAAATTCCTGCGGCATGTAAATCTGGAGTTTCATCCAGGGTTCACGAACTTCTTTAATCAGGTTTTCGTCCGGCATCTGGGCCGGGCTGTCCAGTGTAATCACATCGCCATTTTGTAACATAATCTGATATTCAACGCTGGGGGCGGTGGCGAGAATATCCAGGTCATATTCGCGTTCCAGTCGCTCCTGAATGATTTCCATGTGGAACAGGCCCAGGAATCCCACGCGAAAACCGAAGTTTAACGCCTGCGAGGTTTCCGGCTCATAAGTGAGCGAGGCATCATTAAGCTGCAATTTTTCCAGTGCATCCCGGAGTTCGGTATAAGCGTCATTGTCGGTAGGGTAAATACCGGCAAACACCATCGGTTTGACCTTTTTATAACCAGGAAGTGCCTCTTCCGCGCCGTTGATATGGGTGGTAATGGTGTCACCAACACGGCATTCCTGCACGGTTTTTAAACCAGTTGCCACGTAACCCACTTCGCCCGCCTCCAGGAAATCTGCTGGGTGCATCATGGGCTTAAAAATACCGATTTCGACAGGTTCAAAGCGCGCGCCTGTCACAAATAAACGCAGGGCCGATTTTTTATCAATCCGACCATCCACAACCCGAACATAGGCCACAACGCCCTTATACGAATCATAATGAGAGTCAAAGACCAGCGCGCTCAGCGGCGCTTCGGGATTGCCTTTGGGTGGCGGCACGCGCTGGACAATGGCTTCCAGCACATCCTGGATACCAAGTCCCTGTTTGGCGGAAATTGGAATCATCTGATCGGCAGCGATACCCAGCAGGTCTTCCATCTCTTTGGCGACTTCCGTCGGGCGGGCCGACGGCAGATCAATCTTGTTGATAACCGGGATAATTTCCAGATTTTGATCGAGCGCCAGGTAGAGATTTGCCAGCGTTTGCGCTTCGATACCCTGGCTGGCATCTACGACCAGCACCGCACCCTCGCAGGCTTGCATGGCCCGGCTGACCTCGTAGTTAAAGTCCACATGGCCGGGGGTGTCAATCAGATTGATTTCGTATTCCTGGCCATCTTGGGCGATGTAGTTCATGCGCACTGCCGAGGCTTTGATCGTGACGCCGCGCTCACGTTCCAAATCCATACTGTCTAGCAGTTGTTCCTGCATTTCGCGGTCAGCAACCGTATGCGTTAACTGCAATAAACGATCCGCCAGCGTGCTTTTGCCATGATCTATATGAGCAATAATTGAGAAATTCCGAATGTTTGCACGGCTCATTGTTTATCCGATACCTATATTTGAATGATTTTAATTATACAGTGGGTATGACCTGTAAGTGTAGAGTTGGTGACGTTAAGAGCGGGTGATTGCAATCAGGTCGTCTATGGCAACCAGCACCGGTGACGGTTCACCCCAACTCAACCACGCTAAAAATTCGGTGTTACCCGCTGGGCCTTGGATGGGAGAGGTGGTCAGACCCTTAACAACCAGTCCCTCACTTTGGGCAAAAGTCAGAATTTCGCGCAAAACCCGGACATGAATGCGGCGATCACGCACAACCCCACCTTTGCCAACATCCTGCTTTCCGGCTTCAAACTGCGGTTTTATCAGCGGAATGATCTGGGCTTGCGGTGTCAGCCACCTTTTGACTACCGGCAGCAGCAGCTTCAGCGAAATAAACGAAGCATCCATGACGATCAAATTAACCGGCTCGGCCAGTATTTCCAGATAGCGCGCATTGGTCCGTTCAATGACAATCACGCGCTCATCCTGGCGCAGCGTATAATCAATCTGGCCGTAGCCCACATCTATTGCATAAATGCGTGCCGCGCCATTTTGCAGCAAACAATCGGTAAACCCGCCTGTGCTGGCCCCCACATCCGCACAAATGCGACCGGTTACCTGCACATCAAAAACCGTTAAAGCATGGGCTAATTTTTCGCCGCCGCGACTGACAAAACGCGGCTTACTTTTGACCGTAATTTCGGCTTCCAGGCTGACAGGCGTGCCAGATTTATCCACAGGCGTGTTATTGACCAGCACTTCTCCGGCCATAATCATCGCTCGGGCCTTTTCTCGACTGGAAGCCAGACCCCGTTCCAGTAACAGCAGATCAAGTCGTTGTTTTTCAGCCATTGTTAATCATGAATCATATAAAGAGTGATATCGAGCGGGTTAGGCGTTTTATTGTCAACCTTAATGCCATCGCGGTTAATCGGCAGATACCCCTCCGCCGCAATGATCGCACTGTAGGCAATTTCCGAGTCTTCGCTCAGGCTTAATTGCAGCGGGCGATCCAGTTGAAACCGTCCATTACGATCCGTCGTTGCCATCGTGTAAATCTGATTTTGACTCCAGGTAAAATCGCTGACCGAATAGGCTTCGCTGAGCAGGATAAATGATACACCCGGAATTCCTTCGCGCGTATCCGCATCCAGAATTTGCCCACGTAACTGAACGCCACTGGCTTGAGCGAACGGGTCAATAGATAATTGGCCGATACCAACCTGGGCCTGCGCCGAACCTAACTGGACATTGTTGACCAACAAATCCATTCGATAAGTGCCATCCGGTACCCCCCCCGGCGCGCCGAGACTGATAAGATAATTCTGACCGCTTTCCAGGGTATTCCAGGGAACCGTTTGTTCGTAGAAAATCTCGTTATCCACCGTCCAGCGCATGGTCCAAAGTGTGCCGGGGGCGATTTGCTGCCAGTCAAAGAGGGCATAAAGACTGGCAGTCCCCTGGGGGAAATTGCTTAGTGGTGAACTGGTCAGGGCAGTCTCGGTATTGTCGGCAGTGGTAAAATGTTCGTTTCGAAAAATTTCTGGTGTTGCTCCCTGAGCCGCTCCCGCAATGGTAAAATCGGATGTGGTCGCCAGTCGGTTAGCGATATACAGCTCCAACCGGTAGCTACCGGGCGGCAAAACCGTTTCAGAGCGAATACTTGTTGTTGTGGAACCGGAAGCGCCTTCATTCCAGGTGTTAGCCTGCCGCGAAAATTCGCTGCCATTGAGATACCAGATGGAAGTCCATTCGAGGCCAATTTCCATGTTACGGAATAAAAACCGCGCACTGGCAACATTGCCGGTAGGCAGAACAAAACCATTCCCGTAAGGATTATTTTGTAGATCAAACAACGCAAATACCGCATCGCTAAAAGTTGGTTGGGTTTCCGGCGAGCCGCCGATGGTGATGCGGGCGGCAGGGGCAGCAATCCCATTGGCAAATAAGATAAATTCATAGACCCCATTCGGCCAGGGCTGATTGCTGCTGCCAATATACCAGACCCCGCGTTCGCCGCCGCTCCACCGTACCGGAGCCAGACTGAAAGTGGGGTTGGGAATTCCATTGGTGGTGACGCGCAGTTCATAGACCGTTTCGGGTGTCATATTTTCGTAGTCAAAAAACAGATACAGGCTGTTGCTGCCGGTTGGGAGGTTGCCAATAACTGAGGTCGGCATTCCCCCCCTCATTCACGGAAGGTGAAAAAAATAACCGTTTAAAGTTGGGCGAACCGCTGACCCCCACTTGGGCCGTCGGCACGTTCAATTGTTCGAGGGATAAACCCAACGAGGCCGCGCGCAGCAGTGAACGGGCAAAGTTCGAGGGCCGTAACGCATTGATAAAACCACCAATCGGGATACAGATATCACTGTTATTAACCGCATTATCCTGATTAGTATCCTGCACCGGTAGGCAGGTGGTGTCCTGGATGCCCGCCGTTATCGGAGTAGTGGTCGGAATAGCAACCAATTCACCACTTTCATTGTAAGCGCCACCGCCGGTCATCGTGCCGGGAATAACCGTGCTGGTTTTCATCCACGATTTTTCACCACCGCTGGGTTCGGCCACAAAGCCGATGACGGTGCCGCGCCGGTATTCAATTGGATCGTCACCTATACCCGGATAACCAACAACCGTAATCGTCTCATCCAGTTCAACAGCGGCTGAATCCGACAGTTCCACAAAGGGCAGTGCCAGTGACCCCGGCTCAATCAGGCGACCATCCAATTCACGAGTAATACGAAGCAGCGCCAAATCCAGACCAGGAGAAGCCTGCGCGATTTCCGCGCGATACCGTAAAACAGGCGGCTCGTTAAGATTATTGGTGATACCGATCATCAGCGTTTCACCCGAACAAGAGGCGCTCATCACGGTATTATGTGCATTGGTCAGGATGAGACCATCGCGCTTGACAATCGTCCCTGAACCGGTACAGGTGATATATAAATCATTGCCGACATTACGGGCTTGGGCAATATAAACCGTCGCCCGCTGCAAACGTTCCAGGTCTAATCCGGCAAGCTGTTGGGCCTGAAGTGGCGTCAAACACAGCCAGACGCTCATTACAATCACGATTCGGAAGCGCATGGTTAGAATTCCAAACTGGTCAGAAACTGCTGAAACCGGGGGTAATTTTCTTCGTAGGTGCGCGAGTCAGAGAGAAAAGTGATAATGATAGCCTGCCCACGAGAAATCGTTACCAGATCAAGCCCTTCCACTACCACCGGCAGACTTTCAAGAAAGGGATTGGTTTCGGTAGCGACATAAGTGTAAACGACAGCGGTTGCGGAGACTTCATCCGGCAAAGTAAAAGGTTCGATCCTAAAAACGGTATAACTGGATAGCGTTTGTGAACGATTTAAGGTCAAGGCTTCGACCAGATTGCGCGCGCTGGTGACGGCACTAACCGGGCGTGCCGCGACCTGTATTGTGGTTTTAAAACCTACCTGTGTGAAATCTCGTACCCGGAAAATATAATCGCCAGTTTCGTCAATAAGCCAGTTTTCGGGATATTCCGCCCGAACCCCAGCCTCACGATTGGTATAAACGAGGGCCGCATTTAAAGCACTATCCCGGAGGTTGACGCCAATGAACAATCCTAAAGCGCCAAACAACAGCGCAAAATAGTGACTCCAGCGCTGGCGATAGGAAAGTTCATCCTGGCGGCGGGTGGTTTCGATAACGGCCATCGGTCTTACTCCTCCACCGCTTCCTGTTCCCGGCGTTCGGCACTGGCATAGAGAAAGGCGATCACCAGCGGGATGGCAACAAACAGCCCGGCAGCAAATCCCAGGCCAAACAGCGTTTTAGGCCCACTGATGCCTAAACTAAAATCAGGATTAACCAGACCAGCCCGCACCGGAATAGCGGTTCCGGTAACAAAAGCACCCAGCGCAATCGTCACCGTCATAAACAACGGCGTGGGCAAGCCAAAGCGCAGTTCGGCCAGGCCATAACTCACAATCAAACCGGAGACCACATTCAACACCAGATTATTAAGCACATGACCCGCCATCACATCGGGTGGGGTCGTAGAAGTGAGTAGAAAATGCCAATTTAAGGCGACAGCATAACCGACAGCGGCAGCGGCGGCGTAAGCTACCGCGTCTAACCGGGTGCGAAAACACTCCGTCCAGACGGTATAACGCAGCACTAGATATTTTGACATTTCCTGAATGATGCCGGCTGTAAAGGTGTAACCAATAATCCGATTAATCGCACTATCGAGTGGCAACCAGCGATCTACCTGCAAAAAATCGTTAACGAGGGGAATGCCAATAGCATTCGCTACCAGAGCGCTTATAATTACCACCGTTAACAAACGCTGGCGTGGCTGCGGAACCCGACGTTCCGGCCACCAGGAAAAAGCCAACCACAGACCCAAGGGCAGCAGGGCCAGCCCCAGTCCGATCACCGGATAAAAACGCGGCGGGAATTTGATCCCCAGGATATTGACCAGGGCGTAAAGGACAGCAGCAACGCCAAAAACAATGGCGGTTTCAAAAACCAGGCTGCGCCAGGGACGCCGGTAGGGATGAATTTCCTCTTTTTCTTGCGGTGGTGTTAAAAGACTTAAATTTGATCGTGTCAAAACGCAACAACCTGTTGAGCCTGCCAGTACCATGCTGCTACGGGCGAATCGTAGCGCATTGTTCCCAACAAGGAAAGGTTAAGATCAGATGCACTTCAAGCCTTCTCTGCTGCTGCTGATTTTTGTCGTTATTCTCATCGGTTCAGCCTGTAGCGCAAACACTGAACAGCAGCCAACCCAGAGCGCCAATCAAATTGTTTATGGGCTAACCCTGCAACCAAGTGGGATTGATCCTCATATCAATAGTTCTTCTGAATTAGGAATCCCATTGCGCCTGGTTTATGACACGCTGGTTTATCGTGACCCTAAAACCAAAGAATTCGCGGCTGGGTTGGCGACGGAATGGACAACTTCGGAGGACGGCCTGGTCTACACATTTAAACTTCGCCAGGACGTTAAATTCCATGATGGCACACCCTTTAACGCACAGGCCGTCGCCGCGAATCTGGATCGGATTGTAAACCCTGACAATGCTTCTCAAAAAGCGGTTTTTATGCTGGGTTCCTATACGGGCCACGAAATTGTTGATGATTACACCATTCAATTGCAGCTCAGTGCGCCTTTTAGTCCGCTGTTGGATTCACTCAGTCAGGTCTATTTGGGAATTGCCAGCCCCACTGTGCTGGCCGAATATTCGCTTGACCGGTATCAATTTCACCAGGTCGGAACCGGCCCGTTCCGATTTGTCGAATATATCCCTGGCGAGCGGATTGTTGTGCAGCGCAACCCGGAATACACCTGGGGACCAACATTTTATCAAGCGGGGAATATTCAGGAAATTACGTTCCGGTTTTTTACCGATGCGCCGACCCGCGCCACAGCACTGGAAAGTAATGCCGCTCAGGTGATGGGAGAATTGCTGCCGACAGATGCCCGCGCGCTCACCGCCAATAGTGCTATTCAACTGCTGCCGGCGAGTATTCCCGGCCAACCGCTGCAATTTTTATTTAACACCCGCCGCTTTCCTACCGATAATCTCAGTGTGCGGCAGGCACTCCTGTTTGCCACCAATCGCAACGCCATTGTGGACTCGATTTTTCAGCGCTTTTCGCCCGTCGCCTGGGGGCCGTTATCCGCCAGTACTTTGTTTTATAACCGGGAAGTGATCGGTTTGTATGCCCAGGATACAGCGCAGGCACAAACGCTGCTGACTTCCGCCGGGTATCAGGATAGTGATAATAACGGCTATCTGGATATTGGCGGCATTGAATTGGAACTGACCGTGATTGTCCCACCCTGGGGACTGATCCCCGAAGTCGCCCAACTGCTGCAAGACCAGTGGCGGGCGCTTGGCGTTCGGGCGAAATTGGAACCGGTACCAACCCGCAACGCTTTGTTAGAACTGGTCAAAACGGGCGAGTATAATCTGGTCGCGTTTTACTCTTTTGGCCTTGATCCATTTCTGTTGAATCAGTACTTTTTGAGCGATAGTGCCGATAACTGGACAGGTTACGCAAATGCCAATCTGGATGCTGTTTTGCTGGAGGCGGCGCGCCAGTCTGATGCGAATACCCGGCGCGGCTTGTATGCTCAGGCGCAGCAAATCATTATGGATGATGCACTGATCCTGCCGATTCGAGATTATGTGAACCTGAATGGGGCGAGCGCCGCTGTAGCGAGCTTAACTTTTGATGTCAACGGTTGGTTCCCGTTGTTGAATAATGCTATCCTGACCGAGAACTGATGGCCCGGTGGCTTGAGCGTTTTTTGGCAGCAGTGGCGACCATCTGGCTGGTCGCCACGCTGTCTTTTTGGGCGCTGCGGGTTTTGCCTGGTGACGCGATACAAACCCAACTTATGCAGAGCGGCGCGAGCGAAGCCCTGATTGCCGCCCGCCGCGAACAGCAGGGTTTGAACCAACCAATTTTTGCACAATACACGCAGTTTTTACGCAATCTGCTGCGGGGAGATTTCGGCTATTCGCTGCTGGATGGACAAGCGGTAACCGAAATGATTGCGCAACGGTTGGCCCCAACAGCGGCACTGGCAACCGGTGCGATTCTGTTAGCGGTGGTTTTGGGCATCACTTTGGGGGTAGTCAGTGCCTGGCCCGGATGGTTAGCCACCTGGGCACGCTTGATTATAGGGCTGGCCTTGAGTATCCCAATCTATTGGACGGGGACGCTCGCAATCCTGATCTTTGCGGTGTGGCTCGGTTGGCTACCATCAGCCGGAGGTGATAATCTGGCCGGTTGGCTGCTGCCAGTGGCCGTGCTGGGATTTCATACCGGTGGCAGCATCGCGCGAGTGGTCGAAACCCAAATACGGGAAACACTCGCCGCTGATTTTGTCCGAACGGCACACGCCAAAGGTTTGCCAAAAATTCTGGTGCTGCGCCGTCATGTGCTGCGGGTCGGTTTACTGCCAACCATTACCGTAATTGCGCTGCAATTCGGTTTTTTGTTGGGCGGCACGGTGATTACGGAAAGCCTCTTCGTGCGGCCCGGACTAGGCCGCCTGCTGCTGGACAGCGCGCTGCAACAGGATTATCCCGTAGTCCAAGGCATTACAGTTTTGTTGGCCGCTATTTACACCCTGGTAAATTTGATCGCTGATTTGCTCTATGCGGTGTTTGACCCGCGCGTGGCTGTGGTGGAATGAAGCCCACAATTTTCGTCCTGGGTGTGCTTGGTACATTATTTCTGTTGGCATCCTGGTTAGCACCTTTTGACCCGATGCAGACTAATCCCGCTCAACAGATGCAACCACCCAGTCGTGAGCATTTCCTGGGGACGGACACATTAGGTCGTGACGTGTTCAGTCGGCTCTGGGCGGGCGGGCAAAGAACGCTCGGCATTACCGCTGCTGCCACCCTGATTTCAGTCATTCCAGGACTAATTTTAGGACTGATTGCTGGAATTTTTCATGATGTGCTGGATAAAATTATTGGAATATTGATCAATGCTTTGCTGGCCTTTCCGACACTGCTGTTGGCGCTGGTAATTTTAACGCTGCTTGGCCCCGGCCCGCTGGCGCTGGCTTTAGCAACGGGGTTCTCGCAAATTGGTAGTTATGCCCGCATGCTGCGTTCAGCGGTGATTGGGGTGCGTTCGGCCCAATATGTTGAAGCTGCTGTCGCCGCCGGGGCAACCCGCTGGAATATTGTCCGTGAGCATATTTTGCCCAATATTCGGCCAACAATGCTGACTTATGCGAGTATCACCTTTGGCTACAATCTGCTCAACAGTGCCGCGCTGAGTTTCCTGGGTTTAGGCGGCGAACCCGGCGTACCGGACTGGGGTGTTATGCTGGCCGAAGGGCGCGCGGTTTTAAGAACGGCGCCCTGGTTGAGTTTGGTGCCAGGGGTGGCGATTACCATGACTGTCATGGCGGTCAACCAACTGGCGCGGCAGGGGGCGGAACCATCTAACCGGCGGTAATGAGCGTTCCAGGTTCAGCCTGATGGAGCAATGCCTGCTGGAGCAGTTCTGGTTGGTCGCCGTTCAGGATGCGAATCGTCAAGCCGGGAATGTGCTGGGCCAGCGCCAGCATATCGCGCACTTTGGTTTCCATGCCGCCGGTGACATCGATTCCGGCAGAACCGCCAACGGTTGCCGCCACCGCTTCAAAGTTGGCCGGGGTAATCAGCGGAATAACACGGCCAGCACTGTCATAGACGCCATCCACTTCACCTAACAGCAAAATTCGTTTAACCGGCACTTGCTGCGCCAGATAGAAAAAAATTGTTTCGGTGGAAATAATCGTGCCGCCACGCTGTGTATCCAGTGATACATCCCCATAAACCAGAGGAACCAAACCCTGTTGGAGCGCCTGGCGAATTGGCTCAATCGCTAAATTGACTAACAACCCATCCTGGCTGAGGGCGGAGGCTGACGGTTGCAACCGCCAAACCGGAACGCCAGCCGTTCGCAGCGTCTTTGCTATCAGATAATTTAACTCAGCGGCGACGGTAGCGACCTCGGCAAAGGCGCGCCACTGTTCTGGGGTATGAACGCCGGCCATCGTTTGGTGGCGTTTGGCGGCAAAATGTCCAAATGACCCACTGCCATGCCCGATTAGCAGTTGCAGGGTAGCATCCTGGCGAAGGGCGGCAGCAATTTCAGCCGCCAAACGCGCCGCAATACTCTCGCGGAATGAGGCTTCCACCTGTTTATCCGTGATTAATGAGCCGCCTAACTTCACAAATGTCAGCATCGTTTTTATCCTAAGGTTGTTTCAAAAACGCGCCTGGCTCCGGCAGCCGCCAGCGCGGCGCGCACCGGGTTTTGGGTATCCGGCGTTACCAGGGCGATCATATTGCCGCCGCGTCCACCGCCGGAAAGTTTAGCGCCCAAAGCTCCAGCATCCAACGCCGCTTTAACGAGAGTGTCCAGTTCCGGCGATGAGACGGTAAGTTGACGCAGATAACCGTGATTGCGCACCATTAACCGCCCCAATTCTTCGCTGTCACCACGTTCGATTGCTTTTCGTGCCAGCACCACCAAATCACCGATGGCATCCAGTATGGGCTGAATGCGTTCTGGTTCCGCTTCAAAAAGGCGGCGCACATCACCGACAGCCACCCGAGTGGAAGCACTTTGACCGGTGTCGCCGATCAGAAAAGTTAATGGCGCGCCGATGTGAAAGGTTTCAATGGGCTGATGGCGCACGAAATAGACCGGTTGCTCATAAACAATCACCGTGTTGTCAATGCCGCTGGGCGTGCCGTGATGCACTTTTTCGACTTCATACACGATTTTGTTGAGCGCGGCTTGCTCCAATGCTTGGCCTAAAGCTGCCACCACTGCCCGCGCCAGGGCGGTGGCGACGGCGGCGCCGCTGCCGAGGCCGCTGGCAATCGGTATCTGCGATTGCAGAACAAGCGTTACATTTGGTGGTTTTTGCGCCAAATGCCGCAGTGTCAGCCACAATGGCAGCGCCAATGGGTCATTATCTGGCGGCGACTCGGAAATATCAGCCAGCGTTATCTGGGTTATTGGTTCACCAAAGACCAAACGTAAGCCGGAAATTCCGGGGGAATTGGCGTAGGCCCGAACTGTGACACGCAGCGCCGACACCGGGACAGCAATGGCCGGTTGCCCATACACAACGGCATGTTCGCCACACAGAATAATTTTGGCCGGGGCGTTGGCCTCGGCGATTGGCGGGTTGTTAAACAAAAATTCTAGGTGCATAGAGAACAATGATGAAGGTTAAACCCCATAGAAGGATAGATAGCTGCAAAGGCCGATCCCGAAGCAGAACTTCATCCGGCGCGCTGCCTTCACCTTTGACATGAATGAGATACAGGTAGCGAAACAGGGCGTACATCACAAATGGCACAGTAATCAGCCCTAATTTGTTCCCGGCCATCAGGACTGAAGGCGTTTCGATAACGTATAAAATGTAACCGATCAGGGTACTGGTGGTCACAATACGGAGTAAATCATCCAGCAGAGGCAGGTTGTAATCTTTAAAAATAGGACGAACCTCACCGGCATTGGTCCCCAATGTAATGAGTTCCTGGCGGCGCTTGCCGATTGCCAGGAACAGCGCCAACAAGGCCATACAGGCATATAACCAGGGAGAAAAACGCGCCACCTGGATGACCACCGCGCCGCCCGCTACCCGCAGGACATACCCGGCGGTGATTGTTAAAATGTCAATCAAGACAATGTGTTTCAGGCGGAAGGAATACAGAATATTCAGGACAATATAAATGGTCAGGATTGCCGCATACTGCCAACTATACAGCAGCGCGCCGCCAATCGAAACGAGCGGTAACAAAACGGCGGCAACCTGAGCAATAGGAATGGATAGCTGGCCGGAGGGTAGGGGGCGATATTTCTTTTTTGGATGTTGGCGATCCCGTTCAATATCGGCCAGATCATTAATAACATAAACTGAACTGGCGGCCAGACACAACAGAATAAAACTGACCGTGACCCGTAAAAGCGAATCCCAAACGAAGAGCTGCCCATCAAAAACCAACCCGGCATAAATAAAGATATTTTTGGTCCACTGCTTGGGACGCATGGTTTTTAACAGGCCAATCAGGGTTTGCAATCGTAACTCCTTTGTGCGGTGGCAAAACGGTGTTCATTATAACCATAAGTCAAATCAAACCATAGAAGATGTATTCTGATCGAAAAATCCCTCTAAAAAGTCAATTCCAGATTGAAAACGACTTTTGGTTTTTTCGAAATCCCAACGATCCAGCCAATACTTGAGATCGTTAAGTAATTCATCTGGTTGCCCATGTTCAACAAATGTAGCCCATAAACCGTTCGGAGCAAGATATTTCTTCGCAATCTCTGTTCCACTCTTCGTATCAACAAAGGCGAGTGCAGCTAAGACCCAATCAACGATTAAGTCTTCTCGCTCGTTCGGATTAGTGTTTTCAAGGACAAGATACTGTTCCAGATATTGAACCAGATATCGAACTGCTTTTTCATTGTTCAGATGAGCCAATGCCAGACATAACGCCGGAGAGTTGTGTGGGTGTTGCAGCAGCAAAGCACCAATCGTCTCGGTGTAATCCTGTCGTTGATTAATTGCTATAAACAAACCACCAATGCAGCGCGGAAGCCAGTTGTGTTCCGCGAGTAAGTTGCGCAAAATGTTATCTGTTATCTTTGCATTGTGTTCGACAAAAAGAGTTTTTAATTTTAGTTGTTCTTCCGTTCGCAGTTCATCAATAAAGCGCCAGGGGGATAGATAATGATTAAAGCAGTTTACCCATTTGGCGTAAAAGGCAACTGGATCACCCAATTCCTGCCAACGAGTCCGCTGGTAAACTTTAACCTCTAAAATACGAGTTACAAAGGCATCAATACTGAGATAAGATGTGTAGCAATTAATAACATTGGTGTCGTCTGAAATTCTTAAGGCCGGATTCTCAAGCAACAAATAATCCCAATCTTCGACATCAATCAAACCAATCACGCCACCGTTTGTGTTCAATATTTCCAAAAAGCGATTTTGGATACTGGCAGATTTGACGAACAGCAGACTCATACTGCTAACAGCGGCAGTAAATGAAAAACATACGTATTGTTTGTCACAGGTAATATGGAGATAAATGTATCCAATAGGGCAATCAAGAACATCTCCATATCCTGTTGCTCGATGATTATTTCCTTCATAATACTCGCGTATAGCTGCATCTTCAATAAACAATAAGGCTGTGTCTAATGCAAATTCATTGTCAATTGTTAAATCAATCGAAGCACCGTTACGAAAATTTGTTGTGAACGGTACAGTAATTGTATTGCCTGATGGTAATTTTATTTGGGTTTGGGCATCAGGAACAACTTCAGCGATAGCTATAGTTGCCATCAATACCTTCTCTACGTTATCTATTGGAAAATACAAATCAATACTGTAATTTAATCCCATACCACGATTCCTTCATCACAGATATTAAGGCAATCTCAGCCACACTTTGATACATCAAAATTGACTTTGAACAAGTCTACTCCGGTTTCCATAAATGACGCTATATTCGGTATTGGAAGTTGCAATATGAGCATGGTACGCTTGCTGAAGATCTCACAAAAGGGAACTGAATTGCTATGTCAACAAAGACCGCCACCGCCCGCGCCAACCCCAATCTGGCATTTATCAAATACTGGGGAAATGCCGACGATCAATTACGGTTGCCAGCCAATTCATCATTAAGCATGAATCTGGATGGTCTTTATACACAAACCACCGTCACCTGGCGCAGTGATTTGACCCAGGATGAATTAGTGCTGAATGGTCAGGCAGAAACTGGAAAGGCGCTTCAGCGCGTGGCGGCGCATCTGGATGCGCTGCGCCAGCGGTTAAAGCTGAAGGATTATGCTCTGGTTGAGTCCCAGAATAATTTCCCGATGGGAACTGGGATTGCGTCATCAGCCTCCTCATTTGCGGCCCTGACCGTTGCAGCGGCAGCGGGGCAGCAGCTTTCTGAACGAGAATTGAGTACACTGGCGCGACTTGGCTCTGGTTCGGCGGCGCGTTCGGTTCCGACGGGCTTTGTGGAATGGCACGCGGGGGAAACGCATGAGGCCGCCTTTGCGGAAAGTGTCGCCCCGCCGGAACACTGGGATTTGGTGGATGTGGTCGCAGTGGTCAGTCGTCAGCATAAGGTCGTGAGTTCCAAAGAGGGACATCCAACCGCCGCCACTAGCGATTTACAAGCGGCGCGTGTGGCGGGCGCCGCGCAGCGGTTGAAAACCTGTAAGGAAGCGCTGTTAGCGCGTGATTTTTCGACACTGGCGGAAGTGATTGAGCGGGACAGTAATCTGATGCACGCGGTGATGATGACGAGCCGTCCGCCGCTGTTTTACTGGCTGCCGCCGACGTTAGCCATTATGGAGCAGGTGCGCCAGTGGCGGGCTGATGGTTGGCAGGTGTGTTATACCCTCGATGCTGGCCCTAATGTCCATTGTGTTTGCGTCAAAAAGGATGTCGAGGCGGTAAAGCAGGGCTTATCAGCTATGCCGGGGGTGGTAGAGGTATTAGTCGCTGGTGTTGGTGGGCCAGCCCATCGGCTGAACAGTTGATGAGATTGGGCGAACCTGGCTTGCTTATCCCATCTGAACCCCTCTATAATTCAAAAAGAAAGATGTCTAAAAGCGAAGATTTCGCTGTGAGGATCGGCATTAATGTTTAACTTTCTGCTAGGCAATGATCCGCTTTCCGGTCTCATCGCCTTTTTTGTGGTTCTGATCCCGCTCATTTTGGTTCATGAGCTAGGCCATTTCCTCGCGGCGAAGATGGCCGGGATTACCGTTCTGGAATTCGGGATCGGTTTCCCGCCCCGCGCCGTGCGCCTTTTTACCTGGCGGGAAACGGAATTTACGCTGAACTGGCTGCCATTGGGCGGTTTTGTGCGCCCGCTGGGCGATGACTTAGTGCGCCCGCTGGACGACGAATCGGTTGAAAAAGATCGAAATGAAGCGTTGACCCGAAGTGCGGGGCAGACCAAATCGGTTAATGAAACCAAGCCGCTGCCGCGTATTGGTTTCATGGCGGCGGGTGCGTTAGCCAATTTTCTGCTGGCGTTTGTTTTGTTTGTGGTTGTGGCGCTGACGGGGCTGCCAGAACCGTTGGGTGGCAGCGTTGAAGTTGTGCATGTGGCGGCAAATTCCGCCTTAGCGGCGGCGGGGTTACAGGATAACGATATTATTCTGCGCATCAACGGCGAAACCTTTGATGACACCACTGCATTCCTGACACAGCTTGACCGCCTGAATGGGCAAACCGTGACACTGCTGGTTCAGCGCGGCGAAAAAACCGAACCAATTAATCTCGAATTTACACCAGATGTTGATGCTCAAACTGAAATTGGCAACTTCGCTCAGATTGCAGGGGTTGTAGAAGACTCCCCTGCCGCCAAAGCCGGTATTCAGGCAGGCGATATTGTTACGACCTTTAATGGTCAACCCATCAACGGCCTGGAAAGTTTCAGCAAGCTGACCCAACAAAACAAAGGCAAAGAAGTCACCATCACGCTGCAACGGGGCGATAAAGTTATGGACATCGCACTGACACCCCGTACCACCTGGCCGGAAGGCCAGGGGCCAATGGGCATTATTATCTGGCCCGCGCTGGTGAATGATGAGATGGGATTGACTTATCGGGAAGGTTTTGTTCAGGAAAAACTGGTGCCACAGGCTTTTGGGCCAGCGCTTCAGTATGGTGTTGATCGGGTCGGATTTGTGATTTCGACTACCGCTAGCATCCCCGCGCAGTTGATTAGCGGCGCGCTCACGGCGGAGGAAGCTCGTCCGGTCAGCATTGTTGGTGTTAGTCAGATTGGGGGTGTTGCCCTTCAGCAAAGTATTGAGCAGGGGCGGCCTCAAGTCATTCTGAACTTTATTGCCATGATTAGCGTGGCGCTGGGATTTTTCAATCTGCTGCCGCTGCCGGCGCTGGATGGTGGCCGCATTCTGTTTGTGGTGATCGAGATTATCCGGGGGCGACCCATTGCACCGGAGCGGGAAGGGTTGGTGCATCTGGTGGGGTTGGCATTGCTGTTGTCCCTATCGGTCATTTTTATTTTGAACGATGTCTTGAATCCAATCACCAATTTGCTGCGATAAAGGGGGAACCGCGATGACCTTTGCTGACGATCACGAAACGCGCGAAAAGCCCAGTCTGGAAACCGCGATGGCTGCGCTCCAGATTCAGGATATGGGCATCATTTCTGCTGACATCTACTACGGGTTATCGAACTTGTCCGCTGCGGAAATCACCCAACTGAAACCGGTCTGGGAGACTTTAACCCCGGAATACCGCCGCAGTGTGATGCAGGAACTGGCTGAAGCCAGCGAGGTTAATTTTGAACTGAATTATCAGGCGCTGGGCTGGTTGGGACTGGATGATGACGATGCCGAGGTGCGGGAAGCGGCTATTAGCGCGCTGTGGCTGGATGAATCTACCGAGTTGATGGCGCGGCTGATAAAAATGGCCCAGTGGGATGATAACAGTGCCGTCCGCGCCACCGCTGTCAGTGATTTGGGCCGGTTTATCCTGCTGGGTGAATATGGTGAACTGACGGACGAAGAGGCAAATCAGATTCAGGATGTAGTTGTTAATCTTCTGACCGATGACCAGGAAGACCTGGAGGTACGGCGGCGCGCGCTGGAATCCATTGCTAACAGCAGCCATGCGATTGTGAACGAGGCCATTGAGGAAGCCTACGAAAGCCACGAACGTCTGATGCAAGTCAGCGCGGTTTTTGCCATGGGGCGAACCTGTGATGAGCGCTGGCGCGACCAGGTACTGCGCGAACTGGACAACGATGACGCGGAAATTCGCTACGAAGCGGCCCGGGCCGCTGGCGAAATTGGTTTTATCGAAGCAATTCCCGCGTTGGGACGGTTGGCTGTTGACCCAGACCGCGAAACCCAGAACGCCGCGATTTGGTCATTGGGCGAAATTGGTGGCAACGAAGCGCTGCGGATTCTAACCGCCCTGGCAGATCGTCTCCAGGATGCGGAAGATGCAGAACTAATCGAAACCGTCGAGGAAGCTATCGGTGCGGCCAGCCTGGTTGGGGGTGAATTAGATTTCGATCTCCTGGACATTGATACCGACTTCGAGGATTTCGAAGACGATGAAGAACTAGATTAGCTGCTGTTGCCCAGCGATGATTTTGACACGGACGCCGCTCATGATAGAGCGGCGTTATTTTTGCCACCTTTATCGTTATGCGTTAAACTTTATGGTGGCAAATCCTGTTCCCTTGTGCAACGAAAGAGAATTTAAGATGAAACGAAATGTAATGGCTCTGATTAGTGTTTTAATCGTTTTTGTCCTCGCTTTTAGCACAACGCTGGCGCAAGACAGCGAACAACCCCTGGTCGGTTCCTGGGATGAATGCCCCACGCCGGAAAACCTGCCTGAGACCGTGACCATTGGCGCGGTTTTTGGTTTGAGTGAAGCTGTCGCGGTTTATGGCACGTCGCAGAAACAGGCAGTGGAACTGGCGGTTGAAGAAATTAATACTTCGGGCTACCTGGGAGCCAGCACACTCCAGGTCATTTTTGAGGATTCGGCGGGCAACCGCGATCAGGCCATTGCCGCCATGACCAAGCTAGTTGAGGAAGATAACGTTTTGGCGGTAATTGGCCCCACACTGTCAGCGGAAGCCTTCGCTGCCGACCCGATTGCCCAGGAAAATGGCACGGTGGTGATGGGTGTTAGCAATACGGCCATTGGTCTCACGGATATGGGCGA
Source organism: Phototrophicaceae bacterium (assembly GCA_036261085.1). Lineage (GTDB taxonomy): Bacteria > Chloroflexota > Anaerolineae > Aggregatilineales > Phototrophicaceae > CFX2. The sequence continues at coordinate 20,190 of DATALK010000019.1, forward strand.
TTATGTCTTCCGTGACAGTCTGCCCGAAGCGGCGGTTATTCCGGGGACGATTGCCCAGGCAAGGGAAACTCTCGGTTTAACCAAAGTTGGCCTGCTGTATGGCAACGACGACGATTTTACGGTCAGCGGTTATGAAGTCTTTAAGCAGACCCTCCAAGATAGTGTGATCGAAATTCTGGGCGAAGAAACTTTCGCTAAGGGGGATGTGGACTTCAACGCGCAGTTGACCAATCTCATTGGCGCGAACCCGGATGCGTTAGTAGTGTCCGCGCTGGCTGCCGAAGCCACCCAGATTATTCTGCAAGCGCGTTCGCTGGGTTATACCGGCCCGATCATTGGCGGCAACGGCTTTAACTCGCCCGCCGTGCTGAAAGATACCGGCGCCGCGTCAGAAGGTTTAATTGTGGGCGGCGCGTGGAACTATGGCAACCCGAACCCATCAGAAAGCAGCGTGCGTTTTGTCGAACTGTACGAAGCGAGATATGAAGACCAATCACCCGACCAGTTTGCCGCCCAGGCGTACACCGGCGCGTGGCTGACGGCAACGGCGATTCGCTGTGGAAATTTCGCCGCTGATGCGGATGTCGCCACCCAGCGTACAGCCCTGCGGGACGCACTGGCGGCAATCAAGGATTTTGACAGCCCGCTGGGTGTTTTTAGTTTCGATGAAAATCGGAACCCAATCCATGATCCTATCGCCCAGATTGTTTCGGAAGGCAAATTTAAACCGTTAGCCGTTGTGCTGGGCGCACAAGCCACACCGGAAGCAACTCCGGCTTCATAACCTTCCTGATTTTACTCGTTGTATTCTTGGGGATGGCTTTATCAGCCATCCCTATATTTTATGTGTTTGACATGAATATCACTCAACAAATTGTGAATGCCATCTGGTTAGGTGGCGTCTATAGCCTGTTTGCGTTGGGATATGCGCTGGTTTTCAGCGTTTTAGGCGTGTTAAATCTGGCCCACAGCGCCGTGTTTATGTGGGGCGCATTTATCGGTCTGGTTGCTGTCACCCAACTGAATATCTCCGTCTGGTTGGCGATTCCACTGGCGATGCTGGGAGCGGGCATCATTAGTGTACTTCTGGATATCGTCGCCTTTGCACCGCTCCGCCGCCGGAATGCTCCACGAATGTCACAGCTTATCAGCAGTATTGGGGCATCCATTCTGCTGGTCAATTTCGCCCAATTGGTTTTTGGCACCCAACCCCGGCGATTTGCCCTGGGCAGTATTCCAACAGAACCCTTTGCCGGTTGGCCGGTTCGCGTGACTCCAATACAAATCATTATCCTGCTGGTCTCCGTGATCCTGATGGCGCTGCTGCAATATTTGGTTATGCGGAGGCGCGTGGGGCAGGCAATGCGCGCAGTGGCGTTTAATCAGCAAGTCGCCAGCCTTTTAGGCGTTAACGTTGGTGGTATTTTTCGTCTGACCTTTTTCCTGGCGGGGGCTTTGGCCGGGGCGGCAGGCGTGCTGTATGGACTGGCGTACAATACCATGACGCCGTTTATGGGGGATGCAGTCGCGCTCAAAGGGTTGACTGTGATTGTCCTGGGCGGTCTGGGTAACATTCAGGGGGCGGTGGTCGGCGGCTTTGTGGTGGCCGCTTTAGAAGTTTTCAGCATCGCTGCCGGTAGCAGTAATTACCGCGAAGCCATTGTTTTCACCTTATTGTTCTTCATTCTGCTGTTCCGCCCGCAGGGGTTGGTAGGGCAGGCAACCCAAACGCGAGCGTAATATGGAATTTTTGCGCGGTATTGGCATTACCGAAATCGTCTTACAATTTATGCTGATAAATGCCATCCTGGGCCTGAGTATCTATCTTGTGCTTTACACGGGCATGTTCTCCTTAGCCAATGCTGGCTTTATGGCGATTGGCGCTTATGTGGGAGTGATCCTCTCGCAGACTTATGATTTACCGTTGGGTATCGCGCTAATAGGTGGTATGGTCGCCGCCGGACTAATCGCGCTCCCAATTGGTTTACCGGTTTTACGACTCCGGGATATTTATCTGGCGATTGCCACCATTGGCTTTGGGGAAGTCATTCGAATTTTAATTTTAAACTTTGACGATCTGGCCTCGTCCATCACCGGTCAAGCGGTTCGTTTGACGCGCGGGGCATTGGGTATTACTGGCATCCCCAAAGTGACTGAAACCTGGCATCTAGTCCTATTCCTGCTGGTGGTAATCTATGTCTTGATGCGATTGCACCGGTCTCGTTTTGGCCGAGCAATGGCCGCTGTACGCCAGGATGAACAGGCCGCCGCGACGATGGGCATTAACATCGTTTATGTCAAAAGTGTCGTGTTTATTCTGAGCGCGGTGCTGGCCGCCGGTGCTGGCGTATTAAAAGCCTATTTAACACGCACGATTAGCCCCGGTGATTATGGTTTTGACCAGGCGGTCAGCATTCTGACCTTTGCCGTTTTGGGTGGGACTTCAACCTGGGTGGGGCCAATCATCGGCGGTTTTGTGCTGTCAGCGCTGCCAGAAATGCTGCGCGAGTTCAAGCAATATCGGGGCATTGTCAACGGTTCAATTTTGCTGCTGGTGATTGTGTATTTACCGGGCGGATTGGTTAATCCGGCGGCCTGGCGACGTTTGTGGCAGCGGGGGAGCGGCGGCGAAGTTGAACCAGTCGCCCAGGGGAGTGCCAAATGATAGACCAATCCGGGCAGGCTTTATTAAAGCTCACACAGGTTTCACGGTTGTTTGGCGGCTTACAAGCATTGGATAATGTGAGTCTGGTGGTCCCGGGTAATCGGGTGGTTGGCTTAATTGGGCCAAACGGGGCGGGTAAAACCACGCTCATTAATACCATTAGCGGGCTGGATCACCCAACCAGCGGCAGTATTCAGTTTAATGGTCATGACATCCATAATCAGCCACCACATCGAATTACGGATTTGGGAATTGCGCGAACCTTCCAGAATATTCGACTCTTTGGCGACATGACGGCCCTCGAAAACCTGCTGATCAGTCAGCACGGTTCGGGGCGTGCGACGATTTTGGATACTCTGGTTTTTACGCCGCGTTATCGGGCCGAGGAACGACGGCTTAACGAAAAAGCCCAAAGGCTGCTGGAGCGTTTTAAGCTAACGGCAGTGGCGCATTTGCCAGCGGCGAATTTGCCGTATGGCGATCAGCGGCGGCTGGAAATTGCGCGGGCGCTGGCCGCTAATCCTAGGTTGCTGTTGTTGGACGAACCAACAGCGGGGATGAATCCGGTTGAAACCGAACAGTTGGGTGAACAGATTATCCAGCTACAAAATGAGGGCTTTACGATCCTGGTGATTGAACATGACATGGCGCTAATTCATCAAATCTGTGATGAGGTGTATGTGCTGAATTTCGGCCAGATAATTGCGCATGGTACTCCTGGTGAGATCAAACAAAATCCACTGGTGATTGAAGCCTACCTCGGTCACGAAGACGAAAATGGCGAAGGGTAGGGCGAAATGGCATTGCTGGAAATCCAGAATTTACACACCAGCTATGGCGCAATTAAAGCGCTGCGGGGTATCTCTTTCACGGTTGAGCAAGGACAGGTAGTCAGTCTGATTGGCGCCAACGGCGCGGGGAAAAGCACCACATTAAACACCATCAGCGGGTTACAGAAACCCACACAAGGGCAAATAATTTTTGATGGCACCGAGATTACAGGCTGGCGGGCGGATCGTGTAACCGCCGCCGGACTGGTACAGGTTCCTGAAGGTCGGCAAATTGTCGCTCCCATGACGGTTACTGAAAACCTGCTATTGGGAGCTTATCCCCGCCGGGATAAAAGTTCGATTGGCGTGGAACTCGAACGTATTTTTGCCCGCTTCCCGCGCCTGAGCGAACGGAAGCACCAGCGCGCCGGCTCACTCAGTGGTGGCGAACAGCAAATGCTGGCGGTGGGCCGCGCTTTGATGGCACAACCGCGCCTGCTGATGCTGGATGAACCTAGCATGGGCTTAGCGCCGCTGTTGGTCAATGAAGTTTTTAAGCTGATTGAAGCGATTAAGGCGCAAGGGATACCGATTTTGCTGGTGGAGCAGAATGCGCGGAAAGCCTTACAACTGGCCGATTATGTTTATGTATTGGAACGCGGCCTGGTCGTTTATGAAGAGAATGCTGCCCAGTTACAACAGGATAACCACATCATTTCAGCTTATCTGGGGTAAAAACCATACAGGCGGGCCTCAATCTGACCACGCCTGTACTATCGTTTCGTGACCAAGAGGGGTTTATTGAGCAAACATGGTTTGCATTTTCATCGCCAGACCCATGTCACCCTCAATTTTAAGTTTACCACTCATAAAAGCCTGCATCGCGTTCATCTGGCCCATAGTTACGGCATACCAATCATCAGCCTGGGCCTTTAGTGTCATTTTGGGGTTTTCGGATTGGCCTTCACCCGAAACACACGAACCATCGGCCACCTTAATCCAGAACAAACCGCCATTGTCACCGCTGAGATTAAATTGAATAGTTGCGTTCACACCTTCCGCTTTAGCGGGGACTAGTCGTTGACACATACCAGGGAACAGTTGCGCGATTTCTTCGCGTGTTGCCATTGCCTTCGCTCCTACATTAGCACCAATTTTGCTTGAGTTGATGACACTGTTATATCATCAACTCGGCGGATAGTATACAATCAAACCCTGTAAGACCCAAAAATCTGCCGGAGAAGATTTCGATGATAAGAATATACCGAGCATTTCTGGTTCTTCTGTCAGGTTTATTGTTACCGTTTTCTCTTGTCGCTCAGGATGCCAATAATCTGCCTGCGCTTCCCGGACATATCGCCTATATTGGCACCGATCAGAATGTCTATACAGTGCGGTTGGCTGATGATCAGATGACTCCATTAACAACGGATGCCTCCAGCAGTCGGGTATATCGCTGGCCCACCTGGTCAACCGATGGCCGTCTGGCTTACTTTGCAACCGCTCAAAATGGGCCGCAGCTTATAACGGAAGTTTATGTATCACGCGATGGAACGACACCGGGGCAATCTGTGTATGGGGGCGAAAACGAGGTCTTTAATTATGCTTCGTGGTCACCGCAAAATTGCCCGGAGCGTGAAAACTGCCGCGATTTGGCCGTACTGTTAAGCAGCGCGGAGGCCGACAACCTGATTGTAGAGCTGATTCGTGACCAGCAAGCGCCTACTAATGAAACCATTGGCGTGGGGACACCTTTTTATTTTAGCTGGAGTCCTGATGGCAGTCATATGTTGTGGCATCGCAATAACCAGCAGCTTGAGGTTTATGATGTTGCAACAAACGCCATTACCGAAACGCTTCCAATTATCCTCGGTGCATTCCAGGCCCCTGGTTGGTCGCCTGTTGATGACCGGCTTTTGTTTGGCACGCTCAACGCTGATGGCGAAACGACAGATTTGACCATAATTGGCAGCACTGAGCGGCAGACTTTAGTCTCCCGGTTGTCAGGTATAGCCGCTTTTTCCTGGTCGCCAAATGGTAATTATGTGGCTTACACTAATCGGGAGGGTCCCTTACTGGTGATTGATACGGCTACCGGCCAAGTGATTGCTCGCAGTCCCGGCAGCGGTATTTTAGCGTTTTTCTGGTCGCCAGACAGCCGCCAGTTGGCGTATGTTACGTTGGCGACGCCCCCCAGTTCTTTTAATGTGCGGATGAATTCAACCGGGAAAGTTGCTGCGATCAATTATCAGGATACAACCGGCGCGGCGTGGGCCGTTTTAGATGTTGTCACTGGTAGTGATCGTCGGTATGGGGCGTTTATCCCGACAGAAGCGATGTTTTATCTGCTGGTCTATTTTGATCAATTCGCTCAGAGTCATCGAGTGTGGTCGCCGGACAGTCGCTATCTGGTCTATGCTGAAACGACACCGGATGACAAGGCGATTATCAGCATACTGGACACCTCGCTGCCCAATTCCGTGCCATTTTCCCTGGCAGATGGTGTCATCGGAGTGTGGAGTTTTGACTAGAACCGCAAAACAGTTTTACTTATGCGTGGGATTGGTCATAATTGCGGGAGGTTTGTTCGGGTGCAGTCGTGACCAGCCCAATATCATCGTCATCACCGCGACGTTTCCGCCCATGAGTAATGTTTCCGCTCCGGTGGAAACGGCTCTACCGCCAGCGATGGACGCGGTTTCACCAACCGTACTGCCGCCACAGGCCAGTCCAACGCCAGATCCAACGCGACCTGCTGCCGCTGAGGGGACAGCGCAACAATATGTAGTTCAAGCGGGCGACACATTATTCGCCATCGCGGAGGCCAACGGTATCAGCCTGGAATCACTGTTGTCGGTCAACCAGTTGATTGACCCAAATATTTTGTCGGTGGGCCAGGTGCTTAATCTGCCGGCGCCGCCCAATGAAGAAACCAGCAGCTTTAAAATCATTCCTGACAGTCGTCTCGTGCGCGGCCCCGGCAGCGGTTTGTTTGATGTGACCCGTTTTATTAACCAGCAGTCGGGTTATATCCAGGCCGCGATGGATATGGTGGATGACAAACTCTTAACCGCCGCCGTCGTGGTCGAGCGCGTGGCACGGGAATACAGTGTCGATCCGCGTTTACTGCTGGCGCTGCTGGAATACCGGGCTGGTTGGTTAAGCCAAACGACACTATCAGATACGCAGATGCTTTATCCGTTGGAACAGGAAGCCTCACCGCCCGGTTTTGATCGCAAAGGGCTGTACCGGCAGTTAGCCTGGACGGCCAACCAGCTTAATATTGGGTATTATGGCTGGCGCTACCGGGGAATAGAAAATATTGAATTTGAAGACGGCACACGGCAGCGGTATGGTGCGGGATTAAATGCCGGGACCATTGCCGTTCAATATTTTCTCAGTCAGAATAATGCTTTTTCGGATTGGATTAGCGACATTGGCCCGCAAGGATTTTATCAAACCTACACTACCTACTTCGGCAATCCTTTTGCTGGCGCAGTGGAACCATTGATTCCGCCAGCGTTGGAACAGCCCATCATGGTATTACCATTTGCGCAGGGACAAACATGGTTTTTTACTGGTGGGCCGCACGGTGGCTGGGGTAGCGGCAGCGCCTGGGCCGCCATAGATTTTGCGCCGCCGGACGAACTTCCCGATGGTAGCGATCCCTGTTATGTGTCCGCTTATTCGACGACTGCGGTAACAACGGGCGTGATCGTGCGCAGTGATAGCGGCAATGTCATTCTTGACCTGGATGGGGATGGCGATGAAACCACGGGTTGGACGGTGTTTTATCTACACTTGGCAACAGAAGGGCGTGTACCGGTAGGAACGGTTGTCCAGCCCGGCGATCCGATTGGGTATCCCTCTTGCGAAGGAGGTTTTTCTAATGGAACGCATCTCCATCTTGCGCGGCGTTATAACGGCGAGTGGTTGCCGGTTTCTTGCGATGAATGTGCCCCGGGTTTAACCATTCCGCCGTTTGTGCTGGGGGGCTGGACGATGTACGGCTATCCCAATCAGGAATACCAGGGCTACATGAGTAACGGAGCCGAACAGCGCGTTGCCGAGCAGGGGCGGTTAATCGTAGACAACCGTGTATCATGGTGAGATGGCCTGTTATAATCACACCTCAGTTGTAATCGAGTATTCTGGTGTGTTTTGATGCGTAAAATTCGACAATGGCTGATGGGATTGATGCTAATCACGCTGCTAACTTACAGTGTCCAGGCGGAAGATGCCCAGCAGGTTGCCATTAGCCCAACCCCGGTTCCCATTAATTTACCCAGCCCTATTCCCTTTGGGGCCGCAACTCAGGGCGGAGCAACCACACCGACGGCAACCTTTACGCCAACCGCCGTTGGGCCAGTGCTACTGGAAGCGAAGACCGAAGCTAATATCCGTAGTTCGGCTGACCCGGAAGCGGATTTGTTAGGCACAATCCGAGCTGGCGATCTGTATCCGGTGATTGGCCGTTACTATCGCTGGTATCAGTTTCAATATGATACGTCGCCAACCGGCACGGGGTGGGTTTTTGATGAACTGGTTAATCTGGTTGGCGATACCACCACGATTATTGATTTGAGCGCGCAGGCCGCGCCTACCACCGATGCAACCGCAGTCGCGGCCACGGCCTTGTTTGAAGCCATTACCCAAACGCCAGGGGGTATTTTAACCGTGACAGCGCAAGCGCGGGTGATTTCGATACCAGAACTCTCGCAACCAGGGCAAGCCGACACTGCGGCCAATACCAGCGGAATTGAGAACACGGTAGCTTCGCCCAATGCCCCGGTGCTGCTGCCAACGTTTACTTTTCCTCCCAATCTTATTCCAGCGACCCCAACCCCGGCTCAGGCGTTGGCGGTGACAGCGACAACAGTTGAAAGCACCGGCACGTTGCCATTACCAACCAGTCTGCCGCCCATCGTGCCAGTTTTAATTCTTGGCGGGATCGGCATCCTGGGATTAGCCGTGAGTTCTTTCCGGCGTTAGTCAAATTAAAAGGGTCGGTTCCACAACCGACCCTTTTAATCGCATTACGAGTGTCGAGGCTAATGGCTGCACGAACCGCCGCAGCCACACTCTGAAGATTCAGCATTGTCGTCGGTTTTAAAGGATTGGCCGCAGCCACAAGACGAAACAGCATTCGGATTGTCAATGCGGAAGCCGCCCCCCATGAGGCTATCAACAAAATCAATCGTCGCTCCCTGAAGATACATCAGGCTGGTGGGATCAACGACCAAGCGCACACCTTCAGATGAAACTACGGTATCAAAGTCACGCGGTTCGGCTTCAAAAGCCATGCCATATTGTAACCCGGAACACCCGCCGCCAGAGACAAAAACCCGCAAAACATGGTCCGGGATTTCGCGCTGTTCCAACAAGCCCTGAATCACCTGAACAGCCGCAGGGGTGACTGACATCACAGTCGTTTCCGCAATGGTATCCGGGTGAGTATTGTTCTGTTCAAGTGCAACCATGCTCATTAACTCCTCAATCGTTGTTACATTTTAAGGACGATTGTATCACGGTAGCCAAATCGGCGTCAATTAAAAAGACAGTGTTTGTAATAATCCACTAATCGGTGGGGATGGGCACCAGATAGGAACACATACTGTCGCCGCGCGACATGCGGGTTTGCAAACGGGGTACCGCCCCCAACAGTGCCGAGATCATGCGCATATCCATCTCGCACAAAGCCGGATTATTGATTGAAATGTGATGATAGGGGCAGTTGGTGATTTCCAGCATAAAGCCATCGGCCTGTTTTTCCCAACGGGCGCTGTAGCCATGATTGTTCATATAATCAATCACCAGATTCAAACGTTCTGGCAGAGGAATATCCCCAATGTTGGCCTCCGCTGCCATCCGATTAGCAACGCCTTCTAAAATCACGTTGACCTGGCGCGGCGGAAGCTGCGCCGTTAACTGCTCAAACAGGTGAGCGGCCAGCGGCTTGTAATTATTAGGGAAATATTCTTTGGCCGCTTCAGTCAGTGTGTAAACATGCTGTGGGCGTCCCGGAGCATTTCGATGTCGTAGTTGTGGGTTGGTGATTAAACTCTCCTCCTGCAAGCGGGCCAGATGATGGCGAACCGTCACCGCTGTGATGGCTCCTCGGCGCTTGCGGAGGGCATCCACGATGTCGTCTACGGTGGCTTCACCGCGCTCTTTCAGAATATCCAGGATATATTGTCGTGTTTCTTGCATGATGAATCGAGTCCTTTATCCGGCAACGGGCTGCTTGATTCGTTGGAAATTGCAGGTTATACTTTGCCCCGTACAGGATGGAATTTTTGACTTCAGTCGTCAATATTTCTCATTAACGTCTTAGAAAGTCTATCATCTTTTATACTGAAATGTCAAATATGAGTGTTGATGGCTGTCACTGCGTAGTTAAGCGTGGAGCTGGTCTCCACGTTTTGTTTGTTTGATAGGAGTAGATGCGCTTGCAAAACACAGTTGCCTTTCAGGGAATTCATGGCGCTTATTCGGAACAGGCGATACGTCAGCATTTCGGGGATACGGTAAATGTTTATCCATGTCCCACACTCAGCGACTTATTCGCGGCGATTCAGTCCAAGCAGGTAACTTATGCGATGTTGCCAGTTGAAAATGCGCTGGCGGGTGCGGTCAATCAGGCGTATGAACTCTTACTTGACTCCGATTTGCGGATTCAGGCAGAAGTGATCCTCCATGTCCATCACGCGCTGTTGGTGAATCCAGGGCGAAAACTGGAAGATTTGCAGTGCGTGCGTTCCCATCCCCAGGCATTAGCCCAATGTGAAAAGTTCCTGAAACGCAATGGTTTGCATGGCATTCCCTGGTACGATACAGCGGGTTCCGCTCATGATCTGGCTGCTGAACCAGTGTCCAACACTGGAGCGATTGCCAGCGAACTGGCCGGTGAACTCTATCATCTGACCGCCTTAGCCACCGAAATTGAAGATGTCTCTTTTAATTTCACCCGCTTTTTTGTCTTGGGCTATGACGATCCACCGCGCGCCGAATACAACAAAACCTCGCTGGTATTTGCTACGCGCCACCGTCCCGCCGCCCTCTATGATTGTCTGGGGGAATTTGCTACGCGTGGTCTCAATCTGACCAAAATTGAGTCGCGTCCCCGGCGCAATCGGCCCTGGGAACCGGTGTTTTATCTGGATGTTGAAGGCCACTGGCAAGACCCGATCTTTCAAGAAGCGCTGGCGCGGTTGTTGCAGCGGGCTTCTTTTGTGAAGATGCTTGGTTCTTATCCCGCCGTCAAAACCGGCACTGAATCTGTAGGAATATAAAGCCATGAATAATCAGTCTAATTCTAAACTCGATGTCGCCATCCTGGGAGCCACCGGCGCGGTGGGGCAGCGATTTATCCAACTGCTGGAAAATCATCCCTGGTTCCGGGTGGCTGAAGTTATCGGCTCCAGCCGCAGCGCGGCGCGGTCTTATGGGGAAGCAGCGAACTGGGTACTGGACGGCAGCCCCCCGGACTCTGTCGCCGGATTAACCGTGAAGGCCCTCGAAGACGATTTTGAATCGCCGCTGGTTTTTTCCGCGCTCCCTAAAGAAGCGGCAGAAACGCGCGAGTTTGAATTGGCGGCAGCGGGCCATGTGGTTTGCACCAACGCCTCAGCCAATCGAATGGTTGCGGATGTGCCGCTGCTGCTGCCGGAAGCGAACGCCGATCACGTCCAACTGGTCGAAATTCAGCGGCAAAAACGCGGGTGGAAGACCGGCGCGATCATTGCCAATTCCAACTGTACCGCAATGCCGGTTGTGATGGCCTTAGCGCCGCTGCGTAAATTTGGTGTTAAGAAGATTCTGGTGGTCAGCGCGCAGGCCATCAGCGGCGCAGGGTATCCTGGAGTCGCCTCACTGGATATTATTGATAATATCATTCCTTACGTCAGCGGCGACGAAGATAAGTTGGAAACCGAAACGCTGCGAATGCTGGGCAAACTGGAGCAGGAGCAAATAACCTGGCTGGATGCAGTTGTCAGTGCATCCTGTAACCGTGTGGCGGTCATAGACGGTCATTTGGTAACGGTATCGGTGGAACTGGAAGCCAAACCGACACTGGACGAAATTCTGGCGGCGTGGCACGATTTCCGAGGCCCAATGCCCGTACCGCAACTGCCTACCGCACCCGAAAAACCAGTTCAATATCTGCCGCAAATTGACCGTCCCCAACCCCGTCGGGATCGCGCCGCCGGTAACGGGATGGCAACCTCAGTGGGTCGCCTGCGGGAATGCCCAATTTTAGGTTACAAATTCTCCGCTTTGTCCCATAACACCATTCGCGGTGCGGCGGGGTGCAGCATTCTCAATGCCGAACTGCTGGCAGCAAAGGGCTATCTAGGCAATTTTAAACCGGTGTTGACGCAAGCGGCGGGATAGGATTAAACCTCATCGAACCTTTTGCCGCCAGATATGGGAACTCAAGATGGCGGCAAAAGCGATTGTGATTGAGAGACAAATGCAGGCATGAAAGTTTTTATCGCTGGCATAGACGGTTATCTGGGCTGGCCGCTGGCTCAGTCTTTGGCGGCGCGTGGGCATACGATTGCCGGGAATGATCGGTTTTACCGGCGGCACTGGGTGGAAGAAGTCGGAGGCCACAGTGCGACTCCTGTCTATTCGATGACGGAACGTTTACAAGCCTTTCACGAGCAATACAACCAATCAATTTTGTTCCGTGAAGGGGATTTGCTGGATTACCCGTTCCTGAAAACATTTTTGGCCGAGTTTCATCCAGAAGCTATTGTGCATCTAGCAGAAATGCCCTCCGCGCCATATTCGATGATAGATCAGGCTCGCGCGGCGTTTACGCAGCAGAATAATGTTATTGGCAGTCTGAATCTGTTATGGGCAATTAAAGAAGTTTGCCCGAACGCCCATCTGGTAAAATTGGGGACGATGGGCGAATACGGCACGCCTAATGTAGATATTCCCGAAGGCTTTTTTGAAGTTGAATTCCGAGGCCGCAAAGACACGCTGCCGTTTCCGCGACAAGCGGGCAGTTTTTACCATTGGAGCAAGGTTTACGACTCCAACAATACCATGTTTGCCTGTAAAATCTGGGGATTGCGGGCGACGGATATTATGCAGGGCGTGGTGTACGGCACGCGGATTGACGAGATGGGCCATGACCCGCGCCTGCGCAGTCGGTTAGACTTTGACCAGTGTTTTGGTACGGTTCTTAATCGTTTTTGCTGTCAGGCGGTAATCGGCCATCCTTTGACACTGTACGGTCAGGGCAACCAAACGCGCGGTTTCCTGCCGCTGCGGGATTCCATGCAATGTCTGACGCTCACGATTGAAAATCCACCGGAATTCGGTCAATACCGGGTTTTTAACCAGTTCGAAGCATGTTATACGGTTGGGGAACTGGCGCAGGTTGTTAAAACCGTCGGCGATCAACTGGGGCTAAATGTTACTATTCAACATTATGACAATCCCCGAACGGAATTGAGTCAGCACTACTACAGCCCGGATCGCCAGCATTTGATTAATCTGGGCTACCAGCCAAACCATAACCTTCAGGCCGAAGTGCAGATCATGTTGCAAGACTTGCTGCCGTTTAAAGGTCGAATTGCCGAACGGCAAAATGTATTGCTGCCAGATATTCGTTGGGATGGCAACCATCGCCACTCAAAAATCATAGATGAACCCGTAGCGCCGCCACAGCACTAAACCAATGTGATTGGATTTTCAGGCGCGGGGAAAACACTCTGCGCCTTTTGTTTGTTTAAGGAGCAAAACCTGTGATTCAATTCTGGGAATATGACCGGCTCACACCGGAACAGCTAACCAAGATTATGCGCCGCGCGGAGACTGATATTCGCGGTTTGCTGCCCCTGGCGCAGGAAGTCATTGATCGCGTCCGCCAGGAAGGTGACGCGGCGGTCGTAGATTATGCCCGCCGTTTTGATGCCAAGAATTTTGCGGCACCCATGCTGCGCGCCACGCCGGAAGATTTTGCGACTGCCCGCACGTCGGTTAGCCCGGAAGTGGTAGCGGCTATCCGTCAGGCGCACGACAATATTCGGCGCTTTCACGAAGAACAGATGCCGGAACCACTATGGTTTATGGAAGTTCAACCGGGCATTATGGCCGGTGAAAAGGTATCGGCGGTTGCCAGCACCGGTCTGTATGTGCCGCGCGGCAAAGGGGCTTTCCCTTCGGTCATGTTAATGTTGGCGATTCCGGCCAAAGTCGCTGGGGTTCCACGAATTGTGGTCGCTACACCGCCCACGCCGGAAGGCAAAGCCGATGCGGCCTCATTGGTGGCGGCAGAAATTTGCGGTGTAGATGAGGTCTATGTTGTCGGCGGGATGCAGGCTATTGCCGCCTTAGCTTATGGCACGGAAACTATTCCGCATGTCCAGAAAATTATCGGGCCGGGCAGCAGTTATGTGTCCGCCGCCAAGCGGTTGTTATATGGCATTGTGGATGTCGGGTTGCCTGCCGGGCCAAGCGAATCCATTATTCTCTCGGATGAATATACCGACCCGCGTTTAGCGGCGCTTGATCTGCTGGTCGAGGCGGAACACGGGCCAGAATCGGCGGCGATTCTGGTAACACCGAGCCGTGAATTAGCGGAAAAAGTGCTGGAACTGCTGCCCGGTTATATCGCCGAATTGCCAGAATGGCGGCAGGCCTTCATCAAGAATGTGCTGTCGAATTACGGCGGCGTAGTGCTGACCAACACGCTGGAAGAAGCGGTTCAATTTGTCAACGACTACGCGCCCGAACATCTGGAAGTTTTAACCGCTGAGCCATTTGTGACGCTCAACAAAATCCGAAACGCGGGCGAAATTCTACTTGGTTCGATGACCCCCATCCCAACAGCCAATTACTGCTTAGGGTTAAACGCCATTCTACCCACTGGCGGCTTTGCCCGGAGTTTCTCGTCAGTCAGCGTTCAGGACTTCCTCAAACGCAGCGGCGTAGGCTACCTGTCACGCGAAGGTTATGCCCGGTTACAGGGGATTACAACCACGCTGGCTGATTATGAAGATTTCCCGGCACACGCGATGGCAATCCGTAAGCGTAACGAGATCATTGGGCTGTCATGAGTGATTTGCTGCAACAGATTCAGCAGTTGCAATTCAGCGATAAGAGCGGAGCCGAGGCTCGGCTCTTATCCTTTGTCCGCGATATTTTTTCGCCCGATGTTACCGCTGTGGAACTGCGCCCATTAGCAATTTCGCTCAATTCCTTTAATGGGTTTTTGACTTTAGCGGATGGGCGGCGGCTATTTTTTAAAACCCATACCGAAGCGGATACCATCATCGGTGAGTATTATAACGCGGCGATGCTGGCCGAAGCCGGTTATCCGGTGATTCGGCCCATCTTCAGTTCTACCGAAACCGGGAAACAATTTCTAATCTACGAAATCATTGAAGCGCCGTCCGTTTTTGATGTCGCCTGGACTATCGAAAATGGTCAATCCGATGCCTTGCCAGCTTTAACCACAGCGCAGCAGCAAGCCGACGACCAGTTATTGCGTCATTACCTCGATACATTAGCCAAACAAACCGCCGACCAAATGGCGTCAGCGCCAGTTCACCAGTTATTTTCGCACCGGCTCACCGGCGGGCGGTTAGCGCGATTTTATGCGCCCGAACAACCAATTTCGCTGCCGGGTCTGACCTGCACCCTACAGACTGTTCGCCAAGCTAAATGGGAAATCAATGGACAGGTTTACGACGACACATTGGATACTATTATTCAGCGGAGTATTGATCTGCTGCAACCAGCGCAGGCCGGGCCAGTGATCGTCGGACATGGGGATGCCCATAATGGCAATGTGTTTTTTCGGCACGGTGAACCGCTGTTGTATTTCGATCCCGCGTTTGCCGGACGACACCATCCACTTCTGGATTTGACCAAACCGCTGTTTCACAATGTCTTGGCGATGTGGATGTATTTCCCGCAGGAGAAACGCCAGCAGACCCGGATTACGCTCGATAGCAGCGGAGATCGCTGGCGGGTGAGCTATGATTATTCGCTGCACCCGGTACGGATGATGTTTTTCGAGAGCAAAGTCGAGCGCGTCCTGATTCCGATACTGCGCGAACTCCAACGCCGCGATTGGCTGCGCACGGATTGGCGCGCCTACTTAAAAGCGGCGCTGTTCTGCTGTCCATTCCTGACCATGAATCTGGCTGATGCAAATAAGTTTCCGCCCGAAATCAGCTTGTTAGGGTTCAGTATGGCGGTGGAGATGGGCGCGGAAAGCCGCACCCATCGCAGTTTACTGGATCGGACATTAGATCAAGTTGCTGCCACGTTATAGTTTCAAATTATCCAGCAGGCGGAGATACGACGGCGAGCGCTCCAAAAAGACATACCGCACTGGCGTAACTATCGTTTGCGTTCCGCCGACGGTGCGCACATATTCAACCGCTGGCAGTAAATCCTTGCCGGAAACGATGATGGTGACGGTATACCATTGGCCCTGGTTAGTTGTATCACTACCGTAAATCGGTGCGATGGTTGGCCCCTGCAACCCGCGGGTAATGGGGTTGTTCCAGATCTTTTGGGCCACTGATTCCGCGTCTTCGCCCTGAATATTGACCGTTACCTGGTAATAATTGCGGCCAATCAGCGCGCCGTCAATATATTCCAACATCAGGCGCAGGCTGTTCAGTACCGCCGGGTTTTGCTGCATCTGGCGGCGGTTGCCGATTAAACAAGCCTGCGCTTCGGTAATGACGCCATCCGCTAATACTTTTAAGTGATTTTCGCGTAAAGTGGTTCCTGTTTGTGTGACATCCACGATAATGTCGGCGTAACCCAACGTGGGCGCGGCCTCAATAGCACCTTCCGCATTTACCAGGGTGAAATGATGCAAACCGTGCCGATAGAAGAATTGGCGGGTCAGGGTCGGATATTTGGTCGCCACGCGGAGATTACGCTGCTGATGCTCCCGAAAATCAAACGCGACATCGGCCAGATCTAACATGGCGTCCACATCCACCCAGGTTTCGGGAACAGCAACCACCAGGCTGCAATGGCCGTAGCCTAAACCTTCATGAACTACCAGCACATCCTGATGTGGGTGTTCCTGCACAATGTCTAATCCGGTGATGCCAATTTGGACGGTGCCGTCAGCTACTTTATAAAGCACATCATTAACGCGCTGAAACAGGACATTCATGGCCGGGATCGCCGGGATATTGCCAGTATATTGGCGTTGATTAGGTTTTTCCACGCGCAAGCCACAATCCCGAAGGAAATTTAACGTCGGATCGGCAATGGCGCCTTTGCTTGGCAGCGCCAGGGTTATCGTCGCGGGAAATACATCCACATCGCCAAGACATTGTGAAACAGCGGTTTGGTCAAATCCAGAAGTGGATGGTGTCGTCCGGCAAACGCGGGATCGAAATACAACAGC
>DATALK010000041.1:0-5659 GCA_036261085.1 Phototrophicaceae bacterium
GCCTTTAGTATGCACGAGGGCATGGACGGCCAGCACGATTTCCGCGTGCGGGTACTTACCAACGACCCGGATAACCCGGAACAACAGGTCGTTGTCCGCTCGAATTGGGTTCCGTAATGTCAGTGTGAGGCGCGCCATCATGCGTGCGCCCCGGAAATTTGTGAATGGGTATGACGACCACGCCGCGATTTGACGTTTTAAAACGAGCGCCCCGGCTAACCGTAGTTTTGAAGTCCCGGTGGTTGCAACCCACCCTGACACTGGTGATGTTATTGGGCTTTACTCTGGCGATCCTGGCTGGTTTGATCGGCACACCCGCCGGGAATCGGAACTTTGGCATCGTCTTTGTGTGGATTGTCTGGTGGGCGCTGCTGATTATTATTCTTGTGCCGTTGTTTGGCCGCGCCTGGTGCAACTTCTGCCCGATTCCCGCCCCTGGTGAATGGCTGCAACGGCGCGGTATCATCCAGCGCGCGGCGGGGCCATTACACACGTTACACCGCCGCTGGCCCAAGCGCTTCAAGAATATGTGGTTGCAGAACTTCGGGTTTCTGCTGGTCGCCACGTTTAGCGCGATCATCCTCACGCGCCCCCAGGTCAGCGCTCTGGTGCTGTTAGGCATGATGCTGGCCGCCGTTGGCCTGAGTATCATCTATGATAACCGCGTCTTTTGCCGCTATCTGTGTCCCGTCGGCGGCTTTATCGGCCTGTACTCGATGCTGTCGCCGCTGGAACTGCGGGTGCGCGATTGTAAAACCTGCCTGGAACACAAAACCAAAGATTGCGTGGTCGGCAATGAAAAGGGCTATGGCTGTCCCTGGCTGGTTTATCCGGGCAGTCTGACCCGCAACACCTACTGCGGCCTGTGTCTGGAATGCCTCAAGACCTGCCCGAAAGACAACATCACCATCAATCTACGACCTGTTGGCAGCGATTTGCTGGTCGCCAAGGAACGCCGCCTGGATGAAGCCTACAAAGCCTTCATTATGTTGGGCTGCGCGCTGCTGTATTCGGCGGTGCTGCTCGGCCCCTGGGGTTGGTTGAAAAGCTGGGCGAACATGGATTCACTGCCACATTGGGGATTGTATGCCGTCGGCTTCTGGCTGATTAATCTGCTGGTACTGCCGGGGTTGTTTCTGTTGGCAACGACGATAGCCCAGAAAGTGTCCCAGCAGGTTGCGCCACGCCGCGAGTTGTTCATAGCCTACGCCTATACCCTTGTGCCGCTGGGGTTAGCGGCCTGGATGGCCTTTAGCCTGGGTTTTGTGTTTGTGAATGGCAGTTATGCCATCTCGGTTTTATCCGATCCCTTTGGCTGGGGCTGGAATCTATTGGGTACGGCGAATATCCCCTGGACACCCCTGTGGCCGTCGCTGACCAGCTTTTTGCAGGTAGGTGTTCTCACCGCCGGGCTGCTGTTCGCCATCCAGACCGCATATCGGATTGCTCGCCAGTTCACCGATAAACACCAATTGGCTTTTCGCGCCATGCTACCGGTAGCCGGTTTCCTGGTTACGGTCACGCTGGGCTTTCTGTGGTTGTACCTGGGATGAAGCTAATGCACCGCTCGGAATGGTTCGCGCGCGTGGCCCTACTGTTCATTCTGCTACTCTTGCCTATCGCCATCCTGGTCTACCAGTATGGGCTGCGTCCTCTATCTACCGGAACGCGCATCATTGACATTCGCGCATCAGTGCCGGAAGCGGGCGGATTTCAACCGGCCAGCCTTCAGGTGCAAGCGGGTGAAACGGTGACACTGCGCTTTAGTTCCACTGATGTGACTCACGGCATCGCTATTGGCCCCGGTTTGGGCGTAGATTTAGGTCAGGTTGATCCCGGCCAGGTTAAAGAAGTCACGCTCACTTTTGACCACGCGGGAACCTATACCTTTTATTGCAACACCTGGTGCAGCCTGAATCACTGGCGAATGCGGGGTGTGCTTGAAGTCCGCGATCAGATGAATAGGATGCCCACCCCCCAGCGCGACCCGGTGATTGAAGCGCTGGCAACCGCCGGAATTGACATTGATGCGGGGCTGCATGAGACCGCCGAACCGATGACGATGACATTGACGCCAGTAGTGAAACCAGCGGCGGAGCGCGGTGAGGTTCTGCTTAATCGGCTGTCGCTTCCTCCGGCCCTCAGTGATGCCGACTGGCGGCGTTCGCATACCCCCCAGGAGGCTATAACCCTCCTGGCAACCCTGAATCCCAACACCTCGGAAGCAGAATTAGCGGATGCCGTTGCCTATTTATGGACACAATCTGGTTCAACCACTTTAGCAAAAGACCTCTACGCGAAAAACTGCGCCGCCTGTCATGGACAGACCGGTGGCGGGGATGGGCCATTTGCGGCCACCACTGCTAAGAAACCGGTGGCCTTCGCCGATGTCGCGTATATGTTCACCCGGCGGGGGGATGTGTTGTATGCCAAAATCCGGCGGGGCGGCATGGGTACGGATATGCCGAACTTTGGCACTCTGTTTACGCCGGAAGAGACCTGGGCGCTGGTAGACTACCTGTGGTCGCTGGCGTTAAATCCAGCCGCCGCAGCAGTTGGGCATTAAGCGAAACAATCACCGTACTGAGCGACATAAATACCGCGCCAATTGCAGGGTCAAGCAGGATACCGAAGGGCGCGAGAATGCCCATCGCCAGGGGAATAGCGACCACATTATAACCGGTAGCCCAGATTAAGTTCTGGATCATTTTGCGATAAGTTGCCTGACTCAGCCGGATAATTTTCACGATGTCCAGCGGATTTGATCTGACCAGGATGATCCCCGCGCTTTCAATCGCCACGTCGGTTCCGGCGCCAATGGCAATCCCCACGTCGGCTGTTACCAGCGCGGGTGCGTCATTGACCCCATCGCCCACCATAGCCACTTTATTTCCGCCGCGCTGCAATTCGCGCACTTTGTCGGCTTTGTGTTCCGGCAAAACCTGGGCGAAATAGGTATCAATCTTGAGCTGACTGGCAACGTTACGAGCGACGGCTTCGCTGTCACCCGTGAGCATGGCGACTTTTAACCCTAAGTCATGAAGCTGCTGCACGGCCTGATAACTTTCTTCGCGGATGACATCGGCAATGGCAAAGAGCGCCACAATCCCTTGTTCGTTCGCCAGATAAATCACGGATTGACCCGCATTTTCGGCCTCTTGTTGGGCGGAGATGAGCGCATCGGGGATTGTCCAGCCTTGTTGTTCCAGCAGGCGCGGCCCGCCGACGTAGTAGGTTGTGCCATTGGCGAGAGCTTTCACTCCCCGTCCGGCCAGACTCTCAAAACCGCTAACTGCCGCCGGATGTACCTGGCGCGCTGCCGCAAACTGGCGAATGGCCTGCGCCACTATATGTTCGCTGTCACCTTCAAGGCCAGCGGCCAGACTTAAGACTTGCGCTTCGCTCATACCGGCAGTGGCAAAAGCCACGACGCCCTGTTCGCCTTTAGTCAGCGTGCCGGTCTTATCGAAGATAATGTAGTTCAGGTCTTTAGCTGTCTCCAGCGCCACACGCTGCCGTACCAGCAGCCCATTACGAGCCGATAGTGTGGTGGAAATCGAAACCACCAGCGGAACCGCCAGACCCAGCGCGTGGGGGCAGGCAATCACTAACACGGTCACGGTATTCCGAACCGCATTCGACAAACTTCCCGTCACAACTAACCAACCCATCAGGGTCAAAAGACCAGCGCCGATGGCGACGATGGTCAGATAAAAAGCCGCACGCTGGGCTAAGGTCTGGGCGCGCGATTGGCTCTTCTGGGCGTCTTCGACCAGCCGCATAATTCCAGCCAGCGCCGTGTTCTCGCCCACCTGGCTGATTTCCACCCGCAGCGAACCGGAGCCGTTGACCGTGCCACCGATGACCGCCGCGCCCGCCTGTTTGACCACCGGTTGGCTCTCGCCGGTAATCATGGATTCGTTGATGTGACTCTCGCCTTCGATCACCAGGCCATCAGCCGGAACACTCGCGCCGGGGCGAATCAGCACGCGATCTCCAGCGCGCAGTTGGCTAACCGCCACCACTTCGGTTTCACCGTTTGGCAGCAGCCGTTCCGCTGTATCCGGCAGCAGTTTTGCCAGTTCGCGCAGCGCGCCTTGCGCTTGGCCGACACTCCGCAGTTCAATCCAATGACCGAGCAACATCACCGTAATCAGCGTTGCCAACTCCCAGAAAAAATCCATTGGCGTGCCCATCGCCTCGGCAGGTGGGAAAAAGAAAATGCCCATGCTGTAGAGATAAGCCGTGGTGATCGCCAGGGAGATGAGCGTCATCATTCCCGGTTGGCGCAGCGCCAATTCCTGCCGTGCCATGCTCAAAAACGGCATCCCGCCGTAAAAGAAGATGATTGATCCCAGGATTGGCGCAATCAACTGGCTCCCTGGGAAAGTCGGCATGGAAAAGCCAAGCCATTCCTGCACCATTGGCGAGTACAGAACGACAATAATGGTCAGCGGCAGACACACCCAGAAGCGGTTGCGCATGATAGTGATGTGGCCTGCGTGCATCACTCCATGCCCCTCATGCCCGCTGTGCTGTTTGGCATCATGGGCGGTGTGATCGCCGTGCATCTCGACATCTTTGAGTAGGTCATTGGCACGGTAATTGGGTTGGACGGTTAGTTCGGGAGCGGTTTGGTGATGCTGGTGGCTGGAATGATCTTCTAAACGGGTCTGAACAAATGGAGCTTCAGGTTGGTGCTGGCTGTAATCGTGTTGAGAAGGTTCTGCTGGGTGTTGATGATGAGGGTTATTGGCTACCGGATGTTTATGGTCGGTTGTATCCATCGTTTATAGATCCCATTCCACTCAAATACCTATAAATCTTCCTGATTATAGTCATCATTCCAGTAAACCTCATGCGCCATTTGGCGGGTTTTGAGGGGGAAAGTACGATACCCATTCTTGCCATTTGACTCAGCAAACGATTTATTTTTGTGGTCAAAGGCCTGAAAGGTGTAAGCTAAGTCGTAAATTTGAGTGTGAGGATTACGACAATGCCGCCAATTCGCGTTGTGTTAGCTGACGATCATGCGGTGGTACGTCAAGGGATTCGAGATTTTCTGGAAGAGGATGGCGAGATTAGTGTCGTCGCGGAAGCGCCAGATGGTGAAAAAGCCAAAGAGATGATTCGCCGTCTTCTGCCCGATGTTGCCGTCTTAGATATTCGGATGCCTGGTGCTACTGGCATCGAAGTCACACGCTGGATACGCGAACAAGGTCTGGCCGTCAAAGTCCTTATTCTGACCGCTTACGATGATGACCCGTATATCACCGCTGCCCTGCAAGCCGGGGCTAATGGTTATGTCCTGAAGAATGCGGAGGCCGAACATATCGTTGCTGCCATTCATAGTGTTTATCGGGGTCAACCAGCGCTCGGCCCCGATATTACCCAAAAACTGATGGAACGCGCTTACGGCACCAAATCCGTCGCCGCGATCACTGAACCGCTGACCGAACGCGAATTAGAAGCGCTGCGATTGGCGGCCAGTGGGCTGACGAACCGGGGTATTGGTCTGAAACTGAATATCAGTGACCGAACGGTTCAAGGCCATCTTGCCAGCATTTATGCCAAGTTGGCGTAAACGAATGGTGGGTTGGGTATCAGGAAGTTTTCTTTATACGGGCAATGTCACCGTCACCGTTGTCCCCTGATTGAT
>DATALK010000065.1:0-5513 GCA_036261085.1 Phototrophicaceae bacterium
ATGTCCTGCGCGAACACGCTTTCCTCATGCCGCGTGGCCGACGGCTGCCATTTGTCCCGAAAGGCAAAATTTTCTGGATGGATTGATCAACAAATATGCCTCAGCCAATCCGGGGCAATTCCAACGTTTTTCCGGGGAGCATCTATAAATACTCCCCAGTAAAATCATAATTGGCTATTTCTCCAGCCAAGTGGTAATCATGCGGGTGTTAACATGAATATCCACATGGCAAGCAATCTCAGGGCCAGAGTTGATGAACTTATGAGGCACTTCCGGCTGAACAATCACAATCTGACCACCGGTGGCCTCGATAGTAACATCGCCAACGGTAAATGTCAGTTTCCCAGACTGCACAATAAAAACCTCTTCATATGGATGCCAGTGTAGCCCTGGGCCGTGTCCTGGGAGCGTGTGACTTAGAAAAAAGGAAACGTTCACACCCTCGTGAAGATAACCTTCGAACTGTGAAGCCGAGACACCCGATGGCAGTTCAGCCTTATTGACCACATAAACCATAACCCATCCCTCCTGTTCCAACCCACATACCTTGACCACAATTTCGGGGAGGGGTGAGGACACCCTCCCCGAAATTCACATGTTTCGTTTGATTGTATAGTGCCTCAGATCACTGCCGACCAGGACGATAAAGTGGTGTTATTGAGGGGGAACAGGCTGGTAATGCTGCGCAACAACACCTGAACTGAAACACTTTACATCCAGCAGTTTCAGCGCAGTTTTGTCAAGGTCTTCAAAGATATGTTTTCCGCTGCCCATTATAACCGGATAGACCAGAAGGCGGAGTTCATCAACAAGACCCTTTTGGATTAAGGTATGGGTCAGTTCGCCGCTACCGTACTGCAAAAGATTCTGGCCCGGCTGCTGCTTCAACTGCGAAACCGCAGTAACAATATCCTCTTGAAGGAGTTGAGCATTCCATGTCAATGGGGCTTTTAACGTCCGTGAAGCCACATACTTAGGCAAATTATTCATGCGATCCGCAAAAGCATCGGCCCCGGCCCGTGCCGACCACGCTTCGGCAAAACCCTCATAGGTCTGGCGGCCCATAATTAGGGCATCAGATGCAAACAGTTGATCGTAGGCATACTTCATGATTTCCTCATTCATGTAGTCGAAAGACCATAAATGCGGATTTTCCATAACGCCGTTTAGAGTCACCATCGTTGATACAATAAGTTTACGCATGTGAATACCTCCTTTAGTCGCTCATACAGGGCCAGTATAAAACGAGCTAAAGGCGGTTGTCTTGTATAAAAACGCAATTATGGCAGCGGCTTCAACCCTGCAATTTGCGCTGGGGTCTTCCCCATAAAACGTTTCAAAGATCGAGTCATATGCGCCTGATCAAAATATCCGGTTTCATAAACCGTGTCGAGGATGGGCACGCCCTGTACCAAAAGCGCTGTCGCCCGTCGGGCACGTTCGATTTGACGAACGGTGCGTTGAGTTAGACCGGTAGCCCGCAAAAATCGTAATTGGACGGCACGTAATGACAAATCCTGAAGTTCCCCTTGTAATACCGCATCCACTAACGGTTCACGGGCGAGCAAACCCTCATGAACCAGCCGGTCAGCAAAAGTATCCACATTTTCATAACTCGGAAATTGCCAGACAGAACCATGAAACCAAAAGGATTTACTACCGGCTTCCGGCAAAATCAAATCCTGCCGGTCTATGATGGTATGCATTGGCACATCCGGCATAAAGGTGCCGAGTTTAAACTGAATACCTAAGAACTCCGCGTCTGCCGGGAAATCAGCGGGGGTAGCTTTCGTTTCTGGCCCCCGCACGACCAACCGAGTTTTACCCTGATGTTTGGGGAGAACTATTCCCCAACTACTGGCCGCCTCGGAAATAAAAGTGCCAGCTTGTTTACTGTGAGTCTGCCAGATCATTTCAATAAAAGGAGAATCCGAAGGTCGGCCTTCAAAAACAAAATCCATAGATACCCTTCCTGACAGTCGCTACCAATAAAACGAAACACCGTAATAGTGGGGTAACTCTAACCCTTACTACGCGCCGCCATTCTACAGGAAGTCGCTTTTATATTCAAAATGAAGGTCGTCACTGGAACAAATAAAACGCTGGTTAATCCGGGAGGGGTTAGGGTTGTAGGTGGAGGATGTGGTTTGCCAGCCCGTCCAGTTCCGGCAGCGCGTGGGTAACATAAACGACGGTGACGCCAGTGGCCTGGATTAACGCCCGCAAACAGGCGAGAAGTTCCTGTTTATACCCATCGTCCAGGTGGCTGAACGGTTCATCCAGCAGCAGAATGTCGGGCTGGACGGCAAAAGCGCGGGCCAAAGCAACGCGCTGCTGCATTCCGCCGCTGAGTTGGGCTGGATAATAACCGGCAAAAGCGGCTAACCCCACGCGCTGTAACCATTCCTGGGCCAGCATCCGGGCGCTGGCCCGATCAGCGCCGTTGGCCCGCAGCGCCGCCGCGACATTCGCCGCCGCCGAACGCCAGGGGAGCAGTCGCGGTTCCTGAAACACATAACTGAGGCGCGAACTGGCAACGTGTACGTGCCCCTCGTCCGGCTGAATCAATCCAGCGATCAGGTGCAGCAGCGTGGTCTTACCCGCGCCGGATGGCCCGACTAACCCAACCACTTCACCGGGATTCACGGTTAGCGACAGGCGGTTTAACACCAGCAGGCCGTTGTACGCTTTACTCACGCGGTCAAGCTGAATCATGGCCGTAGCAGGCATCACCCCGCCTCCCGCTGCCAGCGCATCAGGACGCGGCGCAGCGGCATTAACAGGCCGAATTCCAGCAGCGCCATTAACAGCAGGCTGGCGAGCATCCAGGCAAATAATTCCGGCGTTTTTAAAAAGGTCCAGGCCCGGTTAAAGCTATGCCCGACACCATCCGCCGCGCCGAGCAGTTCCGCCATTAACACCGCGCGCACACCGAGACCAGCGGCCAGCGTCAGACCGGTAATCACGTTAAAACCGATGCCGGGGAGATAAATATCGGTAAAAAACTGCCAGCGCGGGAACCGGTACACCCGCCCCATTTCGATCAAGTGCTGGTCAAGGGTGTCAAAGCCCGCCAAAGTGTTGAGGTAAATCACCGGGGCCGTAATCACCATGACTAGAAAAATCACCTGGGTATCCCCCAGGCCAAACCACAACAGCCCCAGGATTGCGACAAAAACCGTCGGCAGAGTCATCGTGACCCAGCGCAGAGGTTCCAGCAGCGCGCGGCAGGCGCGGCTAAAACCGGCGATGAGACCCAGTCCAAAACCGAGGCCACTGGCTAAGGCCAGCGCGATCAGCAGGCGTTTTAAGCTGATAACCAGTTCTATTCCCAATTGGCCGCTGCGGCCCAGCTGGTGCAAGGCGGCCAAGGTCGCCGCTGGCGAGGCCACAATCGCGCTATGGGTGGTCATGGCTAGGAGTTGCCATCCCAGCAGCAGCAAACCAATTCCCGCCAGAGTCCATCTCAGGCGTGGCGGGAAGGCGGGGATGAATTTTTTCAATCCTGCCGCCACCCGAGGCAGCGGTAGGATTGTATGAGCACGTTCTAACGTGGGCTGCACGAATTTGACTCGATAACCCTACTCGCCGCCGTAATAAAAATCGTCGTCCGGCAGGTGGCCGCCGACCACATCCGGCGACAGTTCCAGCAGCAGCGTGAAAAAACTTTCGATGTCGGCACGGGCATCCTGGGCGGAAACGTCTTCCCAAGCGGTTTGTTGCAGCGAGAGCGTCACTGGTTTAGCCGTCAGCCCCAATTCCGGCAGCTGTTCTTCGGCCAGCTTTCCCGCCGCTTCGGGGTTTTCAATCACCCACGCAATCGCCAACGCGTACTCCCGCTGGAAAACTGCGATCACTTCCGGCTGATCCTGCACACTCGGCAGCGCGACGGTTCCCGTCAGCGGCGTCTTGACGTCGTCCGTGATCGTCGTCCATTCGTCTGACAGGCTGAACGCCCGCAGCAGCGGTTCGGCGGCGTCTTTGGTTTTCAGCAAAACGGCAGTTGCCAGCGGTTCCGGCAGAATCGCCACATCGGCCTGCCCGCCGATAATCATCTGCGCGGCTTGCTGTGGATTGGGCGTGTATTGAATTTTAAAATCTTCCGCCGGATTCAAATCATTAGCGGTAGCGATGTACTGGAATAACAAATCGGGGATGCTGCCCTCGAAGGGGATCACCACGCGCTTGCCAACGGCATCGGCCAGGGAGGTGATGCTTTTATCAGCGCTGATGCCAAAAGACGCATTCCAGGCGGCGATGTCCAGTAGCTGCACGTCCAGACCGTTGTTATAAAAAATCGCGGCGTTGTTGGCGGGCATTGTCACCAGGTCGGCCTGCCCACCCGCAATCATAGCGCGCAGTTGGTTCTGATCTTCCCACAGCACCAGTTCCACGTCATCCGCAATTTCGGCTAATTTATCATTCGCGACCAGATAGGCCAGGGGAATCGACAGCGGGCCGGGTGGCCCCGCCAGTACCAGATGCTCCAATTTTTCCGGGGATTGAGCGCCAACCGGCAGTCCAACCACTAAAACCAACAGCAGCAGAGCTAACCAACCAACACGAAACCACTTCATTGCTGTGAACCTCATTAAACTAAAACGATAAATTGGGGAAGAAATGGACGGCAAGAAGGGTGAGTACCAGCGGTTTTGGGGCCGAACTCGTAATTTTAGCGGTAGTTTTGTAATCATTTTTCAATGCCGCTGCCATTATAGTGCCTGTCCCCCTCGCCATAATAGTGACATTTTCCCGCCTTTAAGTGTTACATCTGGAACTTATTGCGAAAATTTTCACAATGTAAAATAGGCTTCATGCTTCGTCAGGGGATAAAAATTTCCACAGGGGGAATCACCCACCTGTGTCTTTTTTGCGCGTTTGTAACTGATCACCTCAGCACCACCCATCTATAAAATTATTAATTGTCGGGCTGATGATTTCAGCGACAGATGTCGTTTGTTTTTTATCCCCCTAATTTTGGAGAGTACAGCAATGACTTGTACCCACCAGGACAGTCCTGGCAAACACTTGCCGCTCGAACGTTACGAGCAGCTCGACGCTTACATCGAAAATTTACAGATCGTTCCCGACAATCCCCGCCGTAAGGAAACCCTCATCCAAACGCTGCATCAGGCGCAGGGCATTTTTGGTTATCTGCCGGATGAAGTGCAGCGCCATATCGCCCAGAAATACAGCATTTCCCATGCCGAAGTTTCGGGCGTGATCAGTTTCTATAACTACTTCACCACCACCCCCAAAGGTGAAGTTCAGATCAATGTGTGCCTCGGCACGGCCTGTTACGTCAACGGCGCGGACAAAGTGCTGCAAGAGTTTGAGCGCATTCTCAACATCAAGTCCGGCGAAGTCACCCCCGACGGCCAGTTTTCCATCGAAAGCCTGCGCTGTGTCGGCGCGTGTGGTCTCGCGCCCGTCGTCACGGTTAATGACAAGGTTTACGGCAAAGTGCAGCCGGAGAAAGTTCAGGAAATCCTGGAACACTATCTGGTCGAAAT
>DATALK010000129.1:0-17357 GCA_036261085.1 Phototrophicaceae bacterium
TTTCGAGGGGGCAGTTGGTGGAAATTGGCGGCGGTTTCCGCGTGCCGGAAGTGATGGAACAGAGCGGCGCGCTGCTCGTGGAAGTTGGCACGACCAACCGCACCCATCCCGGCGATTATGAACGCGCGATAACACCCCAAACCGCCGCGCTGCTGCGGGCGCACACCTCCAATTTTAAACAAATTGGCTTTGTGGAAGCCGTATCCCTGGCCGAAATGGCCGAAATCGCGCACCGGCATGATGTGCTGTTAATAGATGACCTGGGCAGCGGCGCGCTGCTGGATACGGTGGCTTATGGATTGGAACATGAACCTACCGTTCAGGAAAGTTTAGCGGGGGGCGCGGATTTAATCTGTTTCAGCGGTGACAAACTGCTCGGCGGGCCGCAGGCCGGAATTCTGCTGGGGCGGCGTGACCTGATTGACCGGCTGAAACGCCACCCCTTAGCACGGGCCATTCGCGCCGATAAACTCTGTCTGGCGGGTATCAGCGCCACCCTGGAACATTACCGGAAGGGCGAGGCCGAACAGAAAATCCCCATCTGGCAGATGATCGCGCGCCCGCTGGCTGAAGTGCGCCAAACGGCAGCAACCTGGGCCGCAACTTTAGGCGGCAGAGTCATTGCGGGCGAGTCGGTTGTCGGTGGTGGCAGCCTGCCGGGAGCCACATTACCAACCGCACTGCTGGCGCTGGCCGTCCCTCATCCTGATACCCTGATGGAACAACTGCGCGCCGCCGACCCGCCCATCATTGCGCGCATTGCCGACGAGTGTGTGGTGTTTGACCCGCGCACCGTCCTGGCGGGACAAGATCAGGATTTGGTGAGAATTTTGCGCGGTTTAATGTCCGCATAAGGGCCATCGGGTATGAATAAGAGGTATGTTTTTATTGGATGCCTCGGAGGAAAAAACCATTATGCCCGCTGTCGGTCAACCCGCACCAGATTTTGAACTGCCGAACCAGGACGGCAAGCGCGTTAAACTCAGCGATTTTCGCGGCAAAAAAGTAATTCTGTTCGCCTACCCCAAAGCGGCCACCCCCGGCTGCACCACCCAGGCGTGCGGTTTTCGGGATCGCTTCCCGAAAATTGAAGCCGGAAACGCCATTGTGCTGGGGATCAGTCCCGACGAACCCCAAGCCCTGGCAAAATGGAAACAGGAAGAAAACCTGCCCTATGATTTACTCTCCGACCCCGAACACAAAATCCTGGATGCCTGGGGCGCGTGGGGTGAAAAAGTGAACTACGGCAAAAAGTATCTGGGCGTCATCCGCTCCCACTGGGTCATTGACGAAAATGGCACCGTGCTGGATGAACAGTTGAAGGTCAGCCCGGAAAACAGCGTCGAACGCGCCGTGAAAAGCATCGGCGGGTAGCCCGTTATTCACCTATATCCATCTGCGTTGGGTGTAGGGGCGGGTTTCTAAACTTGCCAATTGGCATCAAGGCAAGACTCGCTGGCGCGCCGCCCTGGGTTTTGAACCCAGGGCGACCAGGAAAAACCAAGCCCTCTGAAGGGGCTGGTAAGAATTTAGTCAAGTATTAACTAGCCCCTTCAGAGGGCTTATGGAACAAAAGAAAACCACAGTGCTTCGGTGATATTTCCTGGTACGTCGGAGGATAATCCGCCTATATATTCGATCCCCAAATCGTTACGAGAAAGCCGTTGATGGTTGACAAAGATATAAGACCAGGTTGCATAACCTGCTTCTTCACCAGGCAAGATGGGTGGTTTAACGATTAAACCCACTCTAATTTGTTGTCCAACTTTTATGCTGCTACTTGGTGGAGGGTCTATCAGTATAAACTCGGGCAATGGGACAGGGTGTGCAAGCAGGTATTCTGCGGTAGGGACATAGGGTGGGTTGAGCGATGGCTTAACATAGCCACCCCATGCCCATTGATCGAACACGATTAGAAGCAGTACCGCGATGATGAGAGCCATCACAGGTACTACAAGTAAAAACAGCCTGTCTCGTTTCACCTATGTCCTAATCCTGTTAAGAATGCCCACTTTTGCTGGTTGCCATCTCAACTCTCAAACCCATAACCTGAGTAAAGCCTTTGTGAAAACTGGCTTTAATTAATCTTCGTTAAAAAATGACGATTAAGCTGTATAATAATATTTAGAAGAAGTTCAAGGATGCAGGCATCATGATTGATACCCAGTCTATCACGCAGGAGGAACTGGAACTGGCGCTGGAAAAAGCCTACCGGCGCGGCTTTCATCAGGCACTCACGCTGCTGGCGACCTTTTATCCCAACGGTGTTGGCAGCCGGGAATTGGTGCGGATTGCCAACGAGCATCTCCAGTGGCGGCGCGAGTTAGGCCCGTCGCGGATTATGGACAGCGCCCCGCCCCGCTTTGTGGATGAAGTCTCGCCACTGGAACGCGAATTACGCGGCGTCGGCAGCGCTTAAGCCTCCACGTAATTACGCCGCGCGCGATCCACGATTTCAACGAGTGAATCGGTGGTGTATGGCTGCGCGTGGACTTCGTGCCACAGGGCCGCAAACGCAATCCCTAGGCCGTAATCATAACCGGGGCCAGTGGGTTCCTCGCTTAACACAACGATATTTAAACCAATCACATCCATCAGATTTTCATACAGTGCCAGCAGCACCGCCGCCGGATACCGCGCCCAACGCACCAGGGGTCGCTGATTAACCGTGCGTCCGGTTTTGGCGCTGCGCAGGCTGAAACAGGTACGGGACTCGTGCGCGGGCGCGCTAATGGTAAACTGTTCGGCGGAAACCGGCGCGGCGGCAATCCACACATTGCGGCCCGGGGCGCGAATGACCCATTCGGGCGTTTGTTCGGGATAAGCGTGCTG
This sequence comes from Phototrophicaceae bacterium, assembly GCA_036261085.1. Lineage (GTDB taxonomy): Bacteria > Chloroflexota > Anaerolineae > Aggregatilineales > Phototrophicaceae > CFX2. Next base: position 2,833 of record DATALK010000129.1, read on the forward strand.
AAAAGCGGCCAGCAGATGAACCGGGGGGTTGGGCGCTGAAATCGGTTGAGGTTCGTTCACTAGTGCCTCGAAGATAAGATGTTCAAAATTTCCTTGTGGATTCTACCACAAGAACCGCTTCGATTATCCCCTTTGTCTGGTACAATAATCATTGACTCTTTCTTAACAAATCGAATCCAATATCAACTATGCACCTGCGCAATCTGACAATTTTGGGTCTCCTGCTTCTCCTGATTCTGAGCGCGGCCTGGGTCACGGCCCAGGATAATTTGGCGGTCAGCGCCGCCAGTTGTGCGCCCACCTTAGACACTTTCTGGGTGGCCGCCAGCGATGCCTGTGTCGGCGGGCCGGTAGGGTACATCTGTAACGGCGGCAGCACGCCCCAGGTGGAACCAAGCGGCGCGGTGGGAAATGCGCTGGCCTCGGTGGGCGCGATGGTCGAAATCGGTCTTGTGGATTCCATCCGTACTGTACCGTTAGTGGCTGAAACTGGCAGCGCCGGAATTGCCTGGTTACGCCCGAACGACCCGATTCGCTTTACGGGCCTGCTCTTGGGCGATGTCACCGTGCGGGATGCCGCCCCGGAAGGCTTCCCGGCCTGGCAATCCATGCTGGTGCAAACCGGTGCGGAAACCCAGACCTGTGGCGCCGCCCCGCGTAACACCTTTGTCGTGCAAACACCGCTCGACCAGCCCACCAATATTGCCATTAATGGCGTCTCGCTCGGCTTGAACGGCACCCTGCTCATTCAGACCAGCGGCGATACCACCGTTTTTGCCGCCCTTTCCGGCGAAACGCTGGTGTTTGCTTTTGGACAGAATCAGCTTTTACGCACCGGCCAGCAGGTCGGTGTGTCATATTCAGGCGGCAACTTTGCAACGCCCATCAGCGCGCCCACCCTGCCGCAGCTTTTTGAGGCCGCGCTCGGCCAGAATTTACCCACTGGCTTGCTGGATCGTCCCGTTATTGTGCCCCAGGCGGGATTTGTCAGCACAGAGGGCGCAGTCAATATGCGTATCGCCCCGTCAACGGACGCGGCAGTAATGGTGCAGGTTCCCGCCGGGGTAAATATGGCCGTGTTAGGCCGTAATCCCGCCGGGGATTGGCTGCATGTGCGCCTGGATACAGGGGAAACGGGCTGGATGTATGCCTCGCTACTGCTGCAAAATATCGGCGCGATAGACACGGTTTATGAAGCGACCCCACTGCCCCCCCCAGCGTTACGGCCAGATGGGAACCACCGGCAAAATTGTGGCTCCAGCGGGGGTGAATCTGCGCCAGTACCCGGATGTTGGCTTTCCGTCTTTAGGCGCGTTGCCGGATGGCGCGAAGGTCAATTTGCTGGCGCGCAGCCCGTACAGTCCCTGGCTGAAAGTGGAGTACAGCGGCATGATCGGCTGGCTGTCGCTGGTGGCGCTGGAAACCCAGGCGATTATTGAATCGCTGCCGATTGACTATGATGTCCCGACACCGCCGCCGCCCACGCGCGTGCCAGGGTCATTTGGCAACGCTTTCCCAGATCCCAATAAGGGACAATAACATCGAATCCCTTTTGCGCAAAACGCCGCACCAACCGGTGGCCGTATGAACAACCAGACCTTAAATTGCTGACATTTACCCCTTGCCGCTTGGCCTGACTCCGCTATAATGAAAGAGTGTATTGGGGAGTCGCCAAGTGGCAAGGCATCGGACTTTGGATCCGACATTCGAAGGTTCGAATCCTTCCTCCCCAGTCTTTTTTCTCTCCACCCTTCCCAAACCAAACTAAGCCTATTGATCGCCCAACTGAACTGCACAACTTATGCGGTTTCGTCCGGCGGTGGTTCTTCCGCCTGCCACTGTTCGGCCTGATCGCGCAGTTCTTGCAACCGCTGCCAGTGTTGGTTAATTGCCGCCCGCCCGGGTTCGGTCAGTACAATCCGCGTCACCATCTTTTTGCCAACAATTTCTTTGACGACTTCGATCAGTTTCCCCTCTTCCAGGCGCGTGAGGTGGGTCGAGAGATTGCCTTTCGTTAACCCAGTCAGGTTTTGCAGGAACAGGAAGTCCGCACTTTTACAGGCGGCCAGCGCCGTGAGAATTGCCATCCGCGCCGGTTCATGTACCAGCCGATCCAACCCGGCCAGCGACTCAAAGGGCGTGGTCATGACGGTTCCTCGTTCTGGCGCGGCAGCAAGCGGACGAGCAGCAGATGATCGAGGATCATCCCACCGAGGCTGGTCACAATCAGCACCATCATCAGCCAGAAATGCGCTTCGGCTACCGGCTGAATCACCATCGGCAGGAAAGCGGTCAAGGCTGAAATCACCGCCAGCGCCGCGTAATACGAACGATAGCCGTGTGACTGCCGCCAGTGATACCCCCAGAAAGCCGCCACCACCAGACCAAACAGACTGACGGGCGCTTGTAGGGAAACATCAGTCACGACAGCGGCGGCCAGCGCCAGAAAAGTGATTATAGCGCTGGTCCGTCGCTCACTTTGTACCGCGCCAAAGGTACGCTGGTAGTAACGGCTGATGATCTCAGTCGCGGCATAGGCCAGTAGCAACAGCAAAAAACGATACTCCAGCCGTCCGGGCGGATACAGCGCCAGCCGCCCTTCCAGGGTGACGATCAGCGCCACCAGCATGACCGGGATGTAACGCAGCCCTTGCAAGCTGTAAAAATGGGTGGTGACAAAACGAACCCGCTTTAGCGTTTCCATATTGTTCTCTCCTTCTTTATCTCTGTTAAAAACCAGTTTTCAGCACAAACCAAATAATAGTTCACCTTACTGTCTTTGTCAACAACCGGTTTGTGATAGAGACTAAATCTGGCTACCCAAATTCCACTACACAACGAGCCTGATTTCCGTATAATCAATATAAGCTACAAAAACACAGTCTCGTGGGTAGTCGAGACGCGGCCACACCCGTGACCGCCAGTAACCGTCCTTTCCAGGAATGTCCGGTAGCCGATTTTTGGATTCTCTGGAGAGGACACTATGCGCTTAACCATTCTCTTTGATCCCCCCTATTGGGTTGGCCTGCTGGAAGACGAACGCGACGGTTATCTGTACGCTGCCCGGCACATTTTTGGGGCGGAACCCAGCGACCAGGAAGTTTACGCTTTTATTCAGACGGACTTTGTGCGTTTATGCCAACAAATGACAGTGGGTGTGCCCATCAGCGAGACCGCCGCGCCGCGCCACATCAACCCCAAACGACGGCAGCGTGAAGTGCGGCGGGAATTATCGCAGTTGGGAATTGCCACTAAAGCGCAGGAAGCGCTGCGGTTACAACTCGAACACCATAAACACGAGCGCCAGCAGGAAAACCGCGAGGAGCGGGAAGCGCAGCAAACCTATAAACGCGCCCTAGCCCGCGAGAAAGCCAAAGCGCGCCACAAAGGCCATTAAGGCGCTTCCTGGGACTTGGGGATGAACTGGAGAGCGGCATCCAGGGTGTTGGTCAGCACCAGAATGTTTTGAAATTCCGGGTAGAGCCGGATAATAATATTAGTAATGATCTGAAAGAAGGAACCCAAACCCACCAGGATCACGCGGCTGACATCGGGATGTTTGTTCAGCATCATCAAATTCACGTTGCTGATGGTATTGGGGGGCACGCGCTGGGCCTGACTCAAATCAATAATCAAAGCTACCGGCTGGTTAACCGTTTCCAGCAGATTATCCAGTTGCTGTTTAGCGGCGTTGGACTGCTGCCAGTCCCAGGGAAAAATCGCCTGAACTAAAACCGCCGTTTTTTCCGCATTGACCCATCGAGCTTCAACCGACATGCGTTAATCCTCGATCATTGAAAGCATTTTTATTGTAACCATAACCCCATCTTTACAAAAATGAATCGTCGTCCGGCTAAAAAATCACACGGTAATCCCCAAGAGGGCTTCATAGCGGGACATCCCCAATAATGAGGGGAGTTAGTGCAACAAAAATTGATATATAATCAATAATGAGGTAAACCAGAAAGGGAGTAAGACCATGCTGGAATGGCTGGTCGCTGAACCCAATATTGTCTATCTGATCCTGGTCTTTGGCCTGTGGGTCGCCGTAACGGCGGCTTATGTGCCCGGGACGGGCATACTCGAACTGCTGGCGTTGGGCGCGTTGGTGGTCGAAATTATCCTGCTGCAATCCATGCCGGTCAGTTGGGCGGCAGTGCTGCTGCTGGTGGTGGGCGTCCTGGGTTTTTTGCTGATCCCGTTTCTCAATCAGCGCTGGGTGCGAGCCGCGCAAGGCGGTTTGATTTTACAGGCCATCGGCGGCTTTTTTCTGTTTAACGGTCTACAAGTGTCGTGGGCGCTTATCGCACTGACCGTCGCTATTTCTTTGGCCTATCATCGTCTGATACTGATGCCATTGTTAACCCGGTTGCGCCAACTACCAACCGTCATTGGCGATAATGGGCAGTTGATTGGAACCACTGGGCGGGTGGTCAAATCCTTTGAGCCAGTTGGCCGAATGTATGTGGGAATAGTCCAAGCCAATGGGGAACAATGGACGGCCAACAGCCCCAAATCGCTGCAAACCGGGGATGAAATTGTTGTGATCGAGCGGGAAGGCTTACAATTGTCCGTTGAGGGCATAAAATACAAACACACTGTCGAGGAGGTCTAAAAATGAACCAGGAAATGCTTATAGCTTTGCTTATTATTGCGTTAGCACTTTATATCATCAGTTCAATACGATTTGTTAAGGAGATGGATCGGTTAGTCATTTTTACCTTTGGACGGTGTATGGCTACCCGAGGTCCTGGCCCGACCTTTGTCCTCACTTTTATTGAAAAAGACCGCCGGGTAGACTTGCGGGAGAAGTTTTTAGATATTCCTTCCCAGACCGCCATTACCAAAGACAATGCACCGATTGCGATTGATTTTTTGGTGTATTATCGCGTGGTTGACCCCAAACGTTCGGTCTTACAGGTAGAAAACGTTGTCAGTGCCACCGTCAATATTGCGACTACGACTCTACGGGCGGTCATCGGCGACATCAGCCTGGATGATGTGCTGGCAAAACGCGAACAAATCAACGACACCCTGCGGGTGAAGCTGGATGAAATCACCGAGCGTTGGGGTATGAAAATCACGATGGTCGAAATCCGCGAAATTCAGCCCCCGCGTGAAGTCCAGGATGCCATGAACCGGCAGATGAGCGCGGAACGAGAACGCCGCGCCACCGTCACCCGCGCCAGTGGTGAACGTGAAGCCGCCATCGCCGTCGCTGAAGGTGAAAAACAAGCCGCGATTCTCCAGGCCGAGGGTGTGAGAGAAGCGTCCATTCTTCAGGCTGAAGGGGAGCGGCAGGCGCAGCTTTTGCGGGCGCAGGGGTACGCCGCCGCCCTGCAAGCCATCTACGGCGAAGCCAAAGACATTGACCCGAACACGATGGCGCTGCAATATATGGACACCCTGCGTGCCTTAGGTTCCAGCCCAGCCACCAAATTTGTGCTGCCGGTGGAACTCAGCGGGATCATGCAGCAGATGATCGGCACGCTGCGCGGCAACGGCACCACTCACGCCCCTGCCGCGCCCATTCATCCCATCTCCGGTGACTAGCCCCAAAATTCAGCAGGCCACCTGGGTGTAATTTTTATCAGTAGAAATGTTAAGGGGCGCTGCCAACAGCGCCCCGGTCACTAATAAATTGGTCGGTGGAGAGGGTTCACTCGGCGGGCGGTGGCGGCACGGGCAGATCGTCGACAGCGACATCTTTCCACTTTTTGCCTTCATCCACCAACATCACTGGCAGGCCATCCCGAATGGGGTATTTATAGCCCGAATCATGGCTGACCAGCCAACATCCCTTGACCAATTCCAGGCGTCCGGGGTCATCTCCCTTGTCCTGGTAGTGAACCGCTACCGGGCAGCGCAGGATTTCTAAAAGTTGTGGGTCAATGGGCGGATTTGTGTCGGCCATATTTATCTTCCCCGATGTTTTGTAAGCCACATCTGCAAAGTATAACGGTACGCCGGATGACCGTCAATACATAGCCAGAACTTTTGAAATCGTTTCCAGCCCTCGTTACAATTCTGCCCAGGTCAACGGTTAAGGGAGGCTCATAAGGATGGTCGGAACCCGCCGCTTTTTTGCCGCCTGCCTGCTGGTCAGCACCACCCTGATGGTGGCAGTTGGCGTCTCGGTGCTGGCTCCCCGCGCTGTACCACCGGTTGTTGCCGCCGGAAGTCACCTCTGGCATGAGCGCGGTTGTGCGGGTTGCCATTTCCTTTTGGGTCAAGGTGGTTTAACCGCGCCGGACTTAACCCAAGTTTATTCGCAGCGCGGCCCGGATACGTTACGCGCCTTCCTTACCAGCCCACCCAACAACCACCCGACTTTATCCGCCCACGATGTGGACAACCTGCTGCCCTTTCTGCGTTGGTTCAGCGAACAGTCCCTCGGCTGGCCGCCCGCGCCTTTTGCACTAGAGAAGCCAACCCAATGATGACACCGACACGCCGCCTCGTATACCGCTTTTTCTTCCAAACCGTGCTGTTACTATTCCTGCTGGCGTTGGTTACGCTCTGGAACACGCTGCGCCTATCGCCGCCGCTGAACACCTTCGCCCATCTGCTGCGCCATCTGACGATCTTAACCGGTCTGCTTGGGGGCGGACTGTACATCGCCACAACCTATCGGACAGATAATCAAATAGCCGATGAAACCGCGCTCCGTGTGGCCGCCGGGTTGTGGACAATTTTGCTGCTGGTGGCGCTAATCGCCGGATTATCAGGCCAACTCCCATCCTGGCTAACGCTGCTACTGGTTGTTAATCTGACAATCCTGCTGACATTGATTGGCCGCATCGCGCCCCACGCGCCGGTTATTCATCTGTGGCTGTTAGGATTAGGTATCAGTGCCGCCGGGATGCTGCTTGGGCTGCTCCCCCCTGCCAACGAAGTCCAGGTATACCTACTGCCAGCCCTCATAACGAACCTTCAATTCAATGTCGCTTATCCGCTGGCAGCAGTCGCCCTCGGTTTCTGGCTGATGCACCGTTTCAGCAACATCACGCCGGATTGGGCAAACCGGAGTCTGTACAGCGTCGCCGCATTTATCGTCCTGGCCGGAACGCTGGTCAGTCTCGCGCCGCTGGCCGCCCTATCCACGCCGGATTGGGTCGAAATAGTTAGCAATTGCGCCCTGTTTATCATCCCGGTTGCTTGTTGGATGGTCGCCGCCCACAGCTACCGCGCCCTCTCGGATCGCAACGCCACCCATACCCTGGCCGCGCATTGGTTTTCGCTGGCGCTGCTGCTCCTCCTGCTGGGGCCGGGCTTTCTCGGCGCGCTGCAAACCCCATTTGTCGTCAGCCGGTGGACACTGGGCACACGCCTGACCGCCATCCAGCACACCCTTACCGCCTGGATGCCGATTGCTTTGTCCCTGGGCGTCATCAATCAGGCCGCTGCCGAAATGCGCGGGCGCAACTGGCGGGTTACAGGACTGATACCTTTTTGGCTGGTGTCCTTCGGTATAATCGGTCTTGGTCTGGCCGAAAGCGGCGCAGGCTTGGTACAAACGTATCTGGAACGCATCGTTGGTTTGCCTTTTGCCGAGGTACAAAGACTGCTCACACCGCTGGATACTTTGGCAGCCGTTGGTTGGCTATCGGTAATACTTGGCATTGCCATCTACACGCTGACCTTATGGTTGCGCCGCCCACGTTCAACGGTTGAATGAAAATAAGGGGTAGGAAACTAAACCCTGCTCTGATCATTTTGGTGAACATTCGTTTATAAAACAGGAGAAAAGAGCCATGACCGTTCTCGAACGTAGTGTCCTGATTAACGCCAGCCCCGCCACCATTGACGCCTTTGCCGCCGACATCGCCCGCTGGCCGGAGTGGTATCCCGGCGTTGAACAAATCGAGGGCGACGGCACGTTCCCGAAGCTCGGCGGTTCTGCCAAAGTGGTCTATCAGGCGCTGGGTCAACACCTCAACATCACTTTTACCTCGGTGGAATACAATTACGAACATTCGCTGGCCTACAAAATGGATGGCATGATTACCGGTACGGTGCGTTTTACCTTGACGCCCGAAGGCAGCGGCACGCGCGTGACCGGACGTTTTGAGTACGAACTCCCCGGCGGCGGCTTAGGCAAAATCTTCGATAGATTAGTCGTCGAACGTCTGAACGCCGAGAATATGGAAAAAAGTCTGGCGAATATGAAGGCCAAAATCGAGGGATGAACAATTCGATTCGAGGGAAAACGTTTTAAATTAAGGCCGGTTAGGTGTACGGACACGATATATCGTGTCCGTACCAAAATTTCGACTGTAACTGATCGCATCTACATCCCTAATGCCGCCGCCAGTGTAATCTTTAGCCCGGTGATGCCCACCACCGGCCCAAATTCGCGGCGCGGATCAATCTGCCAACGTCCGGTTGCCAGATTGGTAACGATACACAACGACGCATACGGAATGCCCAACTCTGCCGCCAGCCATACTTCCGGCACGAGCGTCATGCCCACCACTGCCGCCCCGCCCCAACCAAACATCATAATTTCCGCTGCCGTTTCCAGGCGCGGCCCTTCGCTGCACACATAGGTGCCGTGTGTCGCCGTTGGCTGACCGGAAGCCACACACGCCGCGACCAACCGCGCCCGCAAATCTTCCGCGAAAGCGCTCCCGGCGGGAATTTCTGTAGGGACATGTTCCGCCCCGAAAGCGTTAAACGACCCTACCCGCGCCCGCGTCATATCCAGCACATCATCCGGCACGACCAATTGGCCGACGCTCAACCCCGGCGCAATCGCCCCAACGCTGTTCCACGACAGAATGCCCGTCGCGCCTAGCTCCCGCGCCGCCCATAGATTCGCGCGATGGTTCACAAACGCCGCCGAGCGATTAAATCCCGTTTCGCCGTGCCGGGCGCTGAACCAGACCGTTTTACCCTCAACGCTCAACTGCACCAACGGCGCGGCCTCGCCATACGGGGTCTCGATTACCCGGCGTTCGCCCACCTGCGCGTACTCGCCCAGTTGCAGTTGATACGCCCCCGTCCCACCAAAAATCACAATCATGAGTTTCTCTCGTAAATAAACATCACGCCCTAACTAAAACTACCCGGCGTTCGCGGCTAAATACTGGCTGATCTGCTCGCGGGCGTGGTCGTACATGCGGACTTCCAGCGCGGCCTGAATTTCCGGTGTGACGTTTTCCCGCAGCAGGTACATATCTTGCGGCGATTCGAGGAGGCGGCGCAGGTCGTCCGGCGACTTGCTCAAGCGCTTGCCAAACACGGTCAGCGTTTGGATCACGCCGCCGGGTTTCAATTGTTCGGCCACAAAATCACGCCAGTGAGCCAGCGTGGTATCGTCAATAAACGGCAGCCACTGCTCTGGCTGCGCTCCGGCCAGCGCCCCGTACTGCCATGCTTCCAGCACGCCATAGTCGCGTTGATCCATCTCAATCAACAGCACATGCAGCATTTGAAAGCGGTAGGCACGGGTCGCCCAGTCGCCATGCAAAAAGTGGGGTTCCAGCATGTGCCGCGTCCAGATTTCATCCATTGCCAGATGCGCGATATACCCGGCCAGGAACGCTGCCTGTCCCGCGCTGGTTGGCTGAAGCAGCGCCGAACATTTGTCCATCATCATCTGCCAGCAGGGTTTTTGCAGAACTTGGCTGGACACGTAAAAGTGCGTGTCCTCGCGTTCCCGTCCTGGCGGACGCGCGTCCGGCGCGATGTTGCCGAACAAAAACGCGCCCTGTTCCGCCGCCAGGCGCGCGCGAATTTCCGGCGGGAGCTGTTCATCTACCAGCAAACGTTGCGCGACAGCAAGATGCGTAAAAGGTGTTGGCATAGTGACCGGGATTGTACCTTTTTCTCTTTTCAGCAGCGAGAGCATGAGATAAACGCTTGTTTAGACCTTTCTGACACAGATTAGCGTACTGATTGGCTGACAGCACCGTGATTGTGCTACTGATTCTGAGTACCTTTGTGGTGGATTTACCGCTGCCGTTGGGGGTTTTCGGTCATGAAGGCAGCACCGTGATTGTTGTGCTGAACGGCCTGATCGCCCTGCTGCTCTGGCCGGAACTGCAACGCCAGAGAGCGGCGGGGAAAACGTAGGGGCAAAATCAGCTCACACTTGTCATGCTTTTGCTGTACGGACACGATATAGTGTCCGCATCTATTTTTTCTGCTCCTCCCGCCACCGCCGCACCGCTTCCAACGCCTCTGGTGTACCAATCCGTTCGAGCGCTTCAGCAGCCGCGCGTTGTACAAACCAACTCCAATCGGATAATGCTTCTTTTAAACCGTCTACGGCTTCTGTTCCACCAATAATTCCGAGTGCCGCTGCTGCCAATTCTCGGCTATCACTATTCCATTCTTTTAAAAGAATCTCTACAACATCTGGCACGACATCTTGCTCGAATTTTTCAAGCGTATCATAAGCAGCAACCCTCACATATGCGTTCTCATTTCTAGTTAGTTTAGTAATCGTAATTACTTCATGTTCATCATTAAATTCTCCGAGAAGTTCCATTACTGTTTCCACATCTGCTTCTTCATTCTGTAGAGCGTCTAATAATGCGGGAATTGCAGCATCACCTATTTCCTCTATCGCTTCAAATGCAGCCTGGGAAACAGCAGTATCCTCATGTTCTGTTGCTTCCAAGAGGATAGGTACTGCTGTGGGATCGCCAATACTTCCCAAGGCCTCAGCAGCAGCACAACAAACATCACTGCTTTTGTCACGTAGCAATAATTGAGCAAGATCATGTGTAGCGCTTCGATTTTTCAGAAAACCTAAAGCCTCAACAGCGCTCCAGCGAACCTCTTCATCTTCATTACCAAGTGCTTCGATTAAACCGTCAACATGTTCTAAATCCCGCAAAAAATGCACCGCCTCCTCTCGTATTCGCCAATCTCCATGTTCAAGCGATTTAATTAATTTTGAAACTATTTGCTCACGTGTGCTTGATGAAACTTTAATGCCACTGAGCAGACAATTAGCAGCACCGCAAGCATCTTTAACGGCTAACTGACGTAAAAAACTGGTTGGGTTAGAAACAATACCACACAAAGATATAATGGGTTGTCGCCACTTTTTACTTTCCCATGCAGTAACATATTCCAATCTATTCCATAAATGCGATACTCCCCTCCTGTTGAAATCAACAGCAACAAAATATTCTTGCATCAACTGATGGTAAAATCGCATTTCATATCCATGTATTTCAATCAAATTTGCACTGCTACCTACCCGTAGTAGGCTTTCGTCGCCTAAATATTTCAGTGCGTATTCTCGTAGCACATTAATCGGCTCATGCTCATCAATCATAGCAAATGCTAACATACCAAAGCGCTCTTCCATCTGGTTAAACGGTATCCAACCTGGGGTTCTCCGCAATCGTTCGCGCTCCCATAACGCCATTGCCAACTTTCGGAATAGTGCGCCATTGTTGCGCGGTAACTCACCTTCTGGTGAATTTTTAAACACCACCATCAATGCTGTTAAAAGATACGGATTAGTCGCTAACCGAAAGAGGCTGCGAGACTCTTGCTGTTGATGAATCCATTCAGGCATATCAGGGTCAAGCAATACCCGAGCTAAAAATCTATCAGCATCGTACCCCAAGTAATTTTCAACAAACTGACAGATTTGGTCTTCCGACATGGGTTGCGCCCAGACAGTTGGCAAAAGTAACTCTAAGTCACCGGTATAATCCCCAGTTCGGCACGTCGCCAGAACGTGTTCCGGCGATTTATGATCCGCTAGCCAATCTCTCAATTTTTTAGCCTTTTCTGCCCCTCCTGCGCCCATTTCGTTTAATCCATCTAGGTACAAGCTCAGATTCTTCATATAGGAGGATTTGAGACCTTCCCCTACCATACGACTTTTCACAAATTCTGCCGGACTATCTTTCTCATTCCATTGCGGCAAATACAGCAGCAGAGGTAGGGGTGCGGAGGAGTCTGTCAATCGAATGCGGGCAGCATCTAGCGCCAACCGTCGCAGCGTCGTCGTTTTTCCAGCACCAGGATCACCAATCAGCACAAATCGCGGATGCAGCTCTACTGCGCGCCGGATATTGTCAAGGGGAATTTTCTTCGCCTCGCGTTCTGAAAGCCATTCCCCTTGAGAAAGTGCGACTTGAGTTGAGGGCATTTCCAACAGTGCATAAGCCCCTTCCAAACCCCACTCTTCGCTGATACGGGGTTTTGGGCGCACTGGCTCATCCATCCGCCCCGCTAAATCCACATATTCCAGCACCCCCTTCCGCGCTTCTAACTCAGCAATCAATCGATTCAAATACTGCGTTTCAGCGTCAGGGATCGGCACTGCGGCATGAGTGAGTTTCTCTTGAATGGTCGTGGTTAACTTTTCAACGCCACGCCGGTAAGCGGTATCATCCTGCCAGTCCCGAAAATCAACATATTGGATGGATTCAGCTTGTATCGGCCACGCTTCGGCAGGAACCTCGCGCAGCAGCACCGGAAAAATCGGGCGCTCCAGCCGCCGCGCCCGTTTGAGTTCATCTTTACAATAGCTGGATTGAATGTAATCGGGCGAAATGACCGCGATCATCGCCTGACAGTTATTAACACCACGTTCCAGGGCATCTTGCCAATCATCCCCCGATTGAATATCCATTTTGTCAATCCACGCCGGAATGCCTCGGTTCTTTAATTCCGCCGCCAGACGCAGCGCAAATTGTGGTTCTTCGTAGATATTGCGGTAGCTGATAAAAATGTGTCCAGTCATGTTGAACCTTCGGCTGACGCAGTGGTTATCAATAATATACTCGTTTCGAGTGTCTTTAGACAAGCAGCCTTCACCGGCCAAAGCGTGAACAAATGTTCGAACAAATGTTTACTCCACCACGCCCATTTTCGCTTATACTGTCAATAGCAAGCTATCGAGGCCGAACCCATGTCATTGTATTTGACTAAAGACTAAAGACTTGGCAATCATGGCAGCAATTGCAGCGGCAGACCCTCTCCCCTCCGTCGCTGCCAATTTTGCAACCCTCTGTCTCCTTGTGCCTGTGCGCAGCCTCCCGATTACGGGATTGTGACCTTGTGTTACGCTTCTCTCTTTGCGCCTTTGCCGCCGCCGGTTGGTTCCGTAGCGGATTGCAGGAATACGATCAGTCGGCATAATAGAAGGGTAATCACATCAACTTCCTCAAATCCTAACTAGAGAGATTTTTCCATGATTGAAGCGCAAATTTTTATTCGCCAGGACCGCCCCATCGGCACAATTTCCCCGCGTTTATACGGCCACTTCGCGGAACATCTCGGACGCTGCTGTTACGATGGCCTGTGGGTCGGCCCGCAAGCGCCGATTGAAAATCAGGGCGGCTTCCGCTCCGATGTGCTGAAAGCGCTCCAGGCGCTACCGGTTCCCCTGCTCCGCTGGCCGGGAGGCTGTTACGCCGAGCATTATCACTGGCGCGATGGCATCGGCGCGCAACGCACCCAACGGATGGGCATCTCCTGCGGCTTGCAGGTCGAAGATGATAACAGCCTGGGGACACACGAGTTCATCCAACTGTGCCGGTGGCTGGGCGCGGAACCCTATCTCGCCGGGAATGTCGGCTCCGGCACGCCGCAAGAACTCTGCGATTGGGTGGAGTATTGTAACGTCGCCATCGCTACCACCCTCACCCGCGAACGCGCCGCCAATGGCTCACGCGAACCGTTTAACGTCAAACTGTGGGGCGTCGGTAACGAAAACTGGGGCTGCGGCGGCAATTATGACGCCGAAACCTACGCCAAAGAATACCGGCGGTATGCCACCATGCTGCGCCATGTTGATCCCAGCGCGGAACTGGTCATCTGCGGCACGGGCGATGTCACCTACCGGGGCGACGAGTGGAATATCGAAGTGCTGCGAACCATGGGGCGGCACATGGACTTAGTGGATCACCTGTCGATTCACCAATACTGGATTCACGGCGGGACGGAAGAAAATTTCAGCGACGAAGAATATTACGCGCTGCTGGCGGAAGCTGCAACCACCGAGCAATTCATTCAGAAAACCGCCGCAATCATCGCCACCGAAGGCCAGGGCCGCAAGATTGGCATCGCGCTGGACGAGTGGGGCGTCTGGCATCCCGAAGCGCGCACCTGGGGGCCGGGCGAAGTGCAGCGCCGCGATCCCGTCACCTACGAACAGGCCAATACCATGCGCGACGCGCTGGCCGCCGCCATCGCGTTAGAGGGTTTCCATCGCCAATGTAACGTGCTGGCGCTGGCGAATCTGGCGCAGATTGTCAACGTGCTGCAAGCCACCGTGATGACCGAGGGCGCGGCCATGTGGCTGACGCCGACCTATTATGTGCTGCATCTGCACGCGCCGCACATCGGAGCCACTGCCCTGCCGGTTGATCTGGTTCAGAGCCAATCGGTGCCGGATGGTTCCAGCGCGGTCAGCGCGACGGCCTCGAAAACGGCCGCGGGTCTGGCCGTGACGATCATCAACCGCCACATCAGCGATGAGGCAACGGTCAAAATCAGCGGAACCGGTCTGCGGAAACAAACTGGCGGGCAGCTACTGGACGCCGACA
>DATALK010000131.1:0-7358 GCA_036261085.1 Phototrophicaceae bacterium
GTGGGTGGGGGCGGGGGTAACACGGGGCGGGATGAGTGCCAGGATATTTTCGGCAGCGGCAGTTGCGGTTATACGCGAGATTTCGTAGGTGTTTTCTGTGGGCGTTATCATGACATCTTGAACCGGTATATCGGATAATTCCCCGGAGATGCTAATCTGTGGAGATAACCCAACCCAGCCCCCATCCCCATATTCAGAAAACGGTTCTTCACGCGGGCTGACCTGTACCCAGCGCCCATCTTCAGAAATAGCCAGTATCGCTGCTGGGGTTCCGGCATCCAACCGCCGAGTCGCGCTAAATTCGCGTCCTGGGCCAGCCCGTAGTGGTACATCCGTGTTTGCTATAACAACCGGTGCGGCAGATGTTGGTGTGGCGGATAGGGTATTCGTTGGCTGTGCGGTGAGCGTCCCAAAGATGTTAACAGCAATATTTTCAGCCAGCGCGGTGGTGTCGAGAGTCGGCTCGGCCTGCCCCTGGCAGCCTGCCAGCAGCGCCAACACCAGCACGGCGGTCAGTAATAAAATTGGGCGAAAATGGATTCGCATAAAAAGATACCTTTCCAAGAAATTCAGGCACGAAGGGCGGATTATAGCGGGGATTGGGGAGCAAACCGAATCCGGCAAAAGGGAGGGTGCATTCGGTTTCTGGGGCAAACGCCGCTGGGCGGCGCCGGAGGCTGAAAGCCCTCCGGCTGAAGCGACAAAGCCCGCTCCAAGCGGGCTGCCGGAGGCGGCAGGGGTTTCCATCAGCCTGCTTCCAGCAGGCTTCCATTGAACGATAGCCAGGGGACTTCCAGCCCCTGGCGGAACCAGAACTGCCTGCCCCCATTTCCGAATGCACCCGAAAGGGAAATATTGGCAATCGGATTGTGCGAGCAGGGACTTGAACGGGCCTGATGATTGGTCTCAAACCAGTTCGGTGATTTCGGGTTCACGACACTCACGGGGCGGCTAACCACCGGGTGAGACCCCACATTGGGGCAAATAACCGGCAGTTCGCTACATGAAATACATGTTACAATGTTTTAACTAGTTTCGGCTCGACTTTTAATCATGCTACCCTGCAATACTCCTCCTAAAGTGAGCCGAACTGATTACTTCCCAAAACGAAGTTGCACCGTTTTGGTGTTCAGCCCTGGTTGGAGCGCCGCCAATGTCTGATCCCGCCAAAGATAACCTTGCGAAAGAAGTCATCGCGCTGCGTCAGCGCACGGCTGAATTGGAAGCCGCCTTACGGCAAAGTGAAGAGCGCCTCCGGCTGTTGGTGGAACACACACCAGCCGCGATTGCCATGCTGGATCGGGAGCTGAAGTATTTGTTGGTGAGCCAAAGCTGGCTGGCGGACTACCGGCTCAATGAACAAACGGTTCTTGGGCGCTCGCACTACGATCTTTTTCCAGACCTGCCGCAACATTTGCGGGATGTTCACCAGCGCTGTTTAGCCGGAGCGGTGGAAAAGGGGGAAGCCGATCCCTTCCCGCGCGCGGATGGGACCCTCGATTGGGTGCGCTGGGAGTGTCATCCCTGGTATACCAACACCGGCGAAATCGGCGGCATTTTTATCCTCTCGGAGGTGATCACTGCCCGGAAACGGGCCGAAGATCGGGTTTTGAAATTAAACCGGACGCTGTCGGTTTTGAGTGATGTCAATCAGGCCATTGTGCGCGTTCGGGAAATCCCCAGGCTGTTTGAGACGGTTTGTCAGATTGCGGCTGAAAAAGGCGGTTTTCGGCTGGTCTGGATTGGGTTGTTTGATACGGAAACCCGCCGGGTCGTGCCAACAGCATATGCCGGAGTGGGCAAAGAATATCTGGATTATCTGAATATCGTTCTGGACGACTCTCCAGTTGGGCACGGCCCGGCGGCGACAGTGATCCGTACCGGTGAAATTGTTGTCTGCAACGACATTCAAACGGATGACGGTATGGTTCCGTCGAGAGATCAGGCGCTCAGCCAGGGCTATCGTTCTTTAGTGGCATTACCCCTCGTTGTCGGCGAGGCTGTCCGAGGCTGTCTGTGTCTGTATGCTGGTGAAACCGGCTTTTTCGACGAGGAAGAAATCCGCCTGCTGGGTGAAATGGCCGGGGATGTCTCGTTTGCGATGGAATTTGCGGAACAGGAAGCGCAGCGCCAGCAGGCTGAAGCCATCTTGCGCACCCGTGAAGCGGACCTCAAACGTTCCCAGGCGGTGGCCCATGTCAGCAATTGGACCTGGGACATGCGCGCCAATAAGATCACCTGGTCTGATGAGATGTATCACATCTTTGGTATTCGTCGAGAAGATTTTACCGGCGATCTCGCGGCACTCATTGCCCAGGCCATTCACCCTGATGATCGGGAGGCGGTCAACCGCTCCAACGAGTTGGTGCTGACCAAAGCGCGCCCCGCGCCGTTGGAATATCGCGTGGTTCGACCCGATGGTTCCATTCGCTGGGTTTGGGCACAGATCGGCGATGTTGTTTGCGACTCGACGGGCCAGGTCATTCAAATGACGGGTATCGTCCAGGACATTACGGAACGCAAACAGGCCGAAATCGCTTTGCGGGAAAGCGAGGCGCGGTTTCGGGCCGCCTTTGAAAATGCCAATGTCGGCGTTTGTCTGGTCGGCGTGGACGGGAAATTCATGCAGGTGAACGCGGCATTTTGCCAGATGTTTGGCTACTGCCGCGAAGAATTTGAAAAGATGACCGTTAACAGCATCAGTCATCCTGATGATATGAATATCAGTACGGACTTCATTCAAAGCGCGACGGCTGGTCAGACCCAACACACTATTTTTGACAAACGGTATATCCACAAACAGGGACAGATCATTTGGGGAACGGTTTCCAGTTCCTTGATTCATGATGATCAGGGAAGGCCGCTCTATTTTATCTCGCATGTGCAGGACGTTACGCTGCATAAACACGCTGAAATCGCTTTACGGGAAAGTGAGGCGCGGTTTCGGGCCGCCTTTGAAAATGCCAATGTCGGCGTTTGTCTGGTCGGCGTGGATGGGAAATTTATGCAGGTGAACGCGGCCCTGTGTCGGATACTGGGCTACAACCGCGAAGAACTGCAAGGTATGAGCTTTAGCAGTATTACTTATGCCGAGGATTTGAGTATTGGAACGGCTTTCATTCAAAGTGCTACCGCTGGTCAATCCCAACATATTGTTCTTGAAAAACGGTATATCCACAAACAAGGGCAGATCGTTTGGGCAACGGTTTCCAGTTCCTTAATTCATGATGACCAGGGGCAGCCACTTTATTTTATCTCCCATGTGCAGGACACCACGCAGCGCAAACAGGCCGAAGCCGAACTGCGGCGGTATCAGGAACACCTGGAAGAGTTGGTTAGTGAGCGCACGGCGGCGTTGGAACAGGCGCGGCAGCGGGTGGAAGCGATCCTGACCAGCAGCAGTGATGCCATCGTTCTGGTTCATCTCGAACGCGGCATCGAACAGACCAATCCCGCTTTTGAGCGGCTTTTTGGCGGCGAAGCCGGGGCTTATCTTGGCAAACCATTGAGCGCCCTGATCCAGCCTGAGGATGTCGCTCAGGTTGAGACTTTGCGGCTTCAGACGCAGCAGGGAACCGCCGTTGACCAGACGGAAGTGCGGGCACGGCGGCAGGATGGCAGTCGTTTTGACGCCGAATTGAATCTGGTGCGGATTATCCAGGATGGGTATGAGCAGCCGGAACTGGTGTGTTTTTTACGGGATGTGACTCGCCGCAAACAGGCCGAACAAGCCATCCGGGACAGCGAAGCCCGCTATCGCCTGCTGGCCGAAAATGTGAAAGATATGATCGTTAAATTTTCGGCAGATGGCATTCGCACGTATGTCACGCCCTCCTGTTATGCACTTTTGGGCTACCGGCCCGAAGAACTGATCGGGCAGATCACGTTTGATATTGTCCATCCCGAAGACCGGCCTGGGATGCTGGAAAAATTGCAGGCGGCTTTTGAATCGGGCGCGACGTTTTTTAGATCAATTCAACGGGTGGTGCATAAGGATGGTCACGCCATCTGGGTTGAGCTGCAAAGTACCATCATTCGGGATGCCAGTACCGGCACGCCCCAGGAAGTCATCGGCGTGGTGCGGGACATCACCGAACGCCGCCGCCTGGAAGACGAACTCCGCCAGGCATTAAACAAGGAGAAAGAACTTAATGGGTTAAAATCCCAGTTTATCTCCATCGTTTCGCACGAATTCCGCACCCCGCTGGCCGCGATTCAATCCTCTACCGATCTGCTTAAACTCTATAGTGAGCGGATGACAGAAGAACGCCGCCAGGAACATCTGGACAAAGCCCAGATGCAGGTCAGGCGGCTGACGGATTTAATGGACGACGTTTTGCTGCTCAACCGCGCTCAGGCCCGAGGGATTGAGTTTAATCCGATTGCCCTGGATTTAGAATTATTTTGCCGCAGTGTGGTTGAGGATATGCAGCTTTTGTCGGAAACCCATACCCTTCAGTGGGAGGCTGCCTGCCAGGTCACGGTTGTCAATGTTGATCCTAAGCTCGTGCGGCGCGCGCTCACTAATCTGCTCTCGAATGCCGTCAAGTATTCCGCATCGGGCAGTACCGTCTCTGTAGCGCTTCGCTGTGATCGCCAACAGGCCACGATCATTGTCCGCGATCAGGGCATCGGCATTCCGGCAGACGACCAGAAACATTTGTTTGAGGATTTTTATCGTGCGACCAATGTTGGCACGATTTCCGGCAGCGGCATGGGGTTGACTATCGTCCAGCAGGCGGTGAAAGCCCACAACGGCGCGATTACGTTTGAGAGTGAAGAGGGCAAAGGCACAGCTTTTACCATCACCTTACCCGTGTCCGCCGTTACACCTGAATCCTAGAGCATGTTATCACTTTCTGGCTTGGATTTGCCCTCGCCCCACTCACACTCAGGGGACGTTCGTCCCCATTCGGTTCGCCCTCTCAGGGGCTTAGGACGGCCTGTTTTGCACCAAAGTGAAATGCACCCACGTCTCAGCACATTTGCCAGTTTCAGCGTACAATGGATGACAATTAGAGAATCAGGTAGGACATGCCGCCGGTGGTGAGCCGACACGATAATATCCAGTTCGCAAACCCTCATATCCCGATTGGCGTTGCCCAGCAATATCCGGGTGATCTGGTGTTGGCGGTGTTTGCCCGTCCATTGCCCGTTTCGGTGACGGTTTTAGCGCACTCCAGTTTCCTGCTTAGCGGCTGCCGATTTGTATTTAACATCATCGGCGAAAGCCACCTGGTGAGTGTCGAACGCGATACCAACCCGATCTTTCAAGAACTGCTGGCCTGTGTGCCCTTAACACCAGAAGTGTGTCGTTTGTACCACCCCTTTCCTGATCTGCAACCCTTCCAGACCAAAACTGACACCTACACGGCCTCCGTTCATTTTGATACGCTTCCGGCTTCAGCGGACGGACTCACCCAGTATCTGCGCCAGCAGCCCGCTGCCGCGTTGGAAGTGGCCTTTCCAGCGGTAGACAATATCACCCCGGTCACCCGTATCTGGTGGCAGCCTACCGGAGATCGCGTCCACTGGCGCACCTTACATATCTATCCTGATGCCGATCACATTACCGCCGTGTGGTCGGCGTCATCCTTTTCGCTTGAGGCGCAGCTACAGGAACAGTGGCAGAAAGAAGGCACTAATGTTCGTTGAACTCCTGGTATCCGCGATTATTTGGGCAACCTTTGCAATCGTCGTTTCGCAACTCGCCAGCATTCTGATTATGTGGTCGCTGGGTTTGCCCCCGCGCAAACTGGTTAAAGAAATCGAGGATGTGCAAAATCCGGCAGTCGGCGCGGTCTTTTTTGCCGTTTCATTAACGGCGGCGCTTTTTGTCAGCATTCTCGCGTCCGATGGGCCAACCACTGCGCCGCCATTGGAAACCTTAGCCTGGGTTGGCGGCGGGCTGCTGATTGCCATCGTCTACGTGGTGATTCTGTTCATGATCGCACATCGTGTCATGGGCCGCCTTTCCCGGCGAAAATGTATACACCTATATCCGCCGGGAAGTGATTAAAGAGCAGAATGCGGCCCTGGCCCTGTTCCTGAGCGGGCTGGCCGCCACACCTTTTATTGCCGTTGTCTATCAGATTATGTGATGGGGGCGTGTATTATTCCCATTGCTGCCAGCCTTGCTCATAAACCCGGGACAGCAGCGGGCTGTTGAGGGTGTTGATGCCGGTGGGGATTTCAGCAATGTCCGGGTCAAAGGTTTGCGCCTGCGCCAAAACATCGAGGGTCAGGTAGCGCAGCTTCAGGCCGTCCGGGATGCTGAGCTTGGGCGGACGGTACACCGTGCCGATCACAAAGCCCCACTCGCCAAAGGATGGCACATAGGTGCGCAGCGGCAGAGCGTGGAGTTCGCTGGCCTGGATGGTATGCACAATCATCCAAAAGGCTTCGCGCACAAAATACGGCGAAGCGGCCTGGGTCACAAACGCGCCATCGGGGGTTAAACGCTGCCGCAGCAGCCGGTAGAACTGCTGGCTGTAGAGTTTACTCAGGCTTTCATTATTCGGGTCGGGGAGATCAATAATAATCACCCCGAACTGTTCATTAGTCTCTTCGATATATTTGTAGGCATCCTGGTTGACAATTGTCACACGCGGGTCAGCCAGCGCGTTCTGGTTGATGTCCCGCAGCAGCGGGTATTCCCGCGCCAGTTGGGTGATGGCGGGATCAAGGTCTACCAGAACAATATGTTTGACATCCGGGTATTGGAGCAGTTCGCGCACGACCATGCCATCGCCCCCGCCCAGGATGGCAACGGTTTCGTGGGAGCGGGCGATACTCATCACCGGATGCACCAGCATTTCATGATACCGGTACTCATCCCGGCTGCTGAACTGAATATCACCGTTGATGAACAGCCGCACATCGCTGCCCCCGCGCGTGATGACAAGCCGTTGGTACGGCGTCTGCTCCCGATAAATGATATGATCCTGGTAAAGCTGCTGCTCAAAAAACCGCACAAAATCGGTGGACAGCAGACTGCCGGTCACCATCAGCCCGCCGCAGACCCCCACCGCGATCCATAATCCGCGTTTGGCACGGGGGGGTCATCCGGTGTTGAAACAGCCGCAGGTTGAGTCCCGCCACAAAAATATTGAGCATCCCCATCAGAAAGGCGGTCTGGTTGACACCCAGCAGCGGCAGCAGCACCAGCGGGAACAGCAGCGAACCGACCAGTGCCCCCAGGTAATCAATCGAAAGCACATCGGCCAGGGCATTACTCAGATCAGTGCGGTGCGCGACAATGCGCGTCAGCAGCGGAATTTCCAGCCCGATACACACGCCTACCGCCAGAATCACCACCACCATGACGCCATAATAATAATCGTCAATCGTGGCAAAGG
>DATALK010000084.1:0-2740 GCA_036261085.1 Phototrophicaceae bacterium
GGCCAGCGCTGATAACGCCAGCACCAGCGCGGCGGCGTTGTTATTGACGACCAGGGCGGCGGGCGCGCCGGTCACGTCTTGCAGCAGCAAATCGGCATGAACGAGACGGCTGCCGCGCCCACCGGTTTCCAGATCAAATTCCAGGGTGTTATATTGAGCGGCGGCCATTTGGACAGCGGCCTGGGTTTCGCTGGATAACGGCGCGCGGCCCAGGTTGGTGTGGATAATAATGCCAGTGGCGTTAATGACCGGACGCAGCGTGGGCTGGAACTGCCACCGCAGATGCTCGGCGGCTTGCACTAGAATGGCGTCCGTATCCGGCACGCGCGCGGTTCCGGTGCGCAGGTGCTCGCGCAGGTTGTCCAGCACGGCGCGCACGGCTGTTACCGTCGCGGGATAACCATATTCGGCCACCAGCGCTGTTGCGCGCGTCATGAGGCTATCTACCGATGGCAGCGCGCGAAACGGATTATTCGCCGCGCTCATAACGGATTTCCCGCGAACGCAAAAAGATTTCAACGATGAGAAATACCAGCGCCACAAAAAATGCAATGGGCACACTGAGGACGCGCGGAATTTGCAGCCAGGCACAGGTCACGGCAAACAGCCCCACCCAGATGCTCTGCCGGACGATCACGCCTCCTGGCGGTAGTTCCGCCTGGATGGGCGTCAGCCGCGCGTTGATGTAGCGAATTACCGGCAGCACCGTTCCGGTCACGGCGATTTGCAGCAGCACAAAAAACAACCAGCGCTGGCCGACACGCGGCAGGGTGGTGGTCACTAACTGGTACAGGCCGGACCAACCGCCAACCATCATCACCACCCCGGCGATTAAAACACCGGTGTGGTCAGGCGGAAGCTGGGGGGGCGCGTCCAGGTGGGCGGTACGGGATGGACGTTCGTCGGGCAGTTCGGTTTCAGTCATGTGTCGGTTATATCAAATTCTGGGTCAGGGCCGGTTTCATGCTTTTTAGCAAATTAACACGGCAAAATGCAGGGACGGGCAATAGCCCGTCCGTCAGGCAAAAATACCGGACACCCCATTGGGTGTCCCGACCATTGTTATCCGTATTGAATTGTTAAACGGTCTGCAAACCGCCGCTGCAAAAGATGCGAGAACAGACTCTATTTGGGTGCCGGTGGCGCGTCGCGGTTAACCCCTGGCACTTCTATAGACACATAATAATACTGGGTTTCGTCCTGAATGAATTGCAGGCGCGGTGAGGACGTGCGCGCAATGTTCCATAGAATCGGCACATTACGGTCTGTAATCCACTTCCGTTCGCCGCTGGCCGCCAGGGCCGCCAGATCCAAACCGCTGGCGCTGGCGTCCCAGAATTGCAGCGGCGCGTTATAGTCATAGGTGACGGCCTCCGCCGACACCCACGCGCCTGTCGGCTCAAACAGTACCGGCGCGATACTGATCTGACGACAGGCGTCAATCACCTTGCGATAATAATCTATATCCCAGCCGCCAAACGCATCCGTTTTGTGAACCTTGCCATTAACAAAGATCGTCAGCGTTTCAACGACGGGCATAGTATCACTGGGCGGTTCGAGATTAGCTTTGGCTGTGTAACTGTAAATTTGGTCATTGATGGTCAAAAAGGTGACAAAGTTAACAATCTGTTCATCGGTCACTTTGTCCCATAACACCTGGGTGTTAAACTGCCCCAATTCGTTCGTCCAGACCACGCGGTTGTCACCATAGACCGTACAGGCTGGAATTTCATTGCGCGTCCACAAAGCACTTTCCGGTGTTCCACCTTCCACGTCCGCGCGGAAAACAACCGTTTCGGGTGAGCGATCCCAGGTAATGAGACCGTTTCCACCAGACCCGCCTGTATTATTACTACCGCACGCGGCCAGGATAAAGAGACTGAACAGGCATAACAGATATTTCATGGATATGGCTCCCCTGAGTCGTGTTCGCCAGAATGCGGCGCGAGGGGTAAATCATGGTAACGACTACCCCTTTTAAATGTACATCAAAAACCGCGCTTGCACTTGCAACAGTTCCCAAACCACCGGCACTACTCTTGTCCTAGATACGCCCGCAGGCTCCGCAGGAGTTGTTCCAATGCCTCTTCGTAACCGGCGCGCATATCAATCCACTGGACGCCGGTTAAGCCGAGCGGGATAGCGTTACTTTCGTCGCCCCGCAGCAGCAGCGTAAAAATGCGTTTGCCGTGTATTTTGCCATAATTGAGTTCTTCGCCGACCCAATCCGACTGTTTGGCATCCGGTGACAGGAGCATGACCAGACAGCCCGCTTTTTCAATGGCGGTGGCGACCACTGCCCGCCATGACTGGCTGCCCGGTTCCAGATTTTCATCCGACCAAACGGTAAAACCGCTCACCACCAGGCTTTCCCGCAGATAGTGCATAGCGTCCCGGTCTCGGCGGCTGTAACTCAAAAAGACATCACAAGCGGGGATCGCCGCCATCTGATGGTTCTTAACCACCTGCCGGATCGTTTCTTTGGGGTCAAAGCCCATATGCAGGCGCAGCCGTCCCCCCTGTAATTCCACATCGTCGGGCGGATTGACGTTGCTGTGAAAACGAAGTACCGCCCCCTGATCTTCACCCAGTCCCAGTTCAATCAAGTCGCCATCGCGCAGCGCCACCGGTTGATAAGGGGCTACGGGTTGGCCGTCCAGCTTCGTCCCCGAAGACGAGCCTTCGTCGGTCAGCATGAAACACTTAAAAGACTGGTAATATTCCAGGGTGCAGTGCAGGC
>DATALK010000088.1:0-2987 GCA_036261085.1 Phototrophicaceae bacterium
AACACCCCAATAGAGCGTTTGTTGGCTGAGCCAGAGATAACTGAGGGCGGTCAGAAGCAGAAATACCTGCAACACGGCGCGGGGATTACGCCATTTGTCGTTGCGGCTGGTCCAGAATGGGGCGGCAACCAGCGCAACCACCGAACACGACGCCATGATCCAACCGATACGGCTGCCGCTGAAGCCCAAACGAACAAAAAAGAGATTCAGAAAAGGGGAAATAAACCCGGTGCCGCCAAAACAGATCAGGTAGTAAAGCCGTGTCAGCCACAGATCGCGGGCGGTTGAAGACGAACGCATAATCAGATCCTTTCCCCATAAAGCTCAGTGAGGATCGGACACAATACGTGCTTTGTCAAGCGCTCATATAAAAAGCAGAGTGCTTGCCAAGATGAGCAGAACCATCATGACCGTCTCGAACATTTTTGGATTCACACTCTTGACAAAGTGACGGCCCACCGCAGAGCCAACAAAAACGACGGGCAGCATCACCAAAATGGTGAGAATCGGCGTGTCATCCATTAACCCGGCCAGCCAAAAGCTCGGCAGTTTGATGAGATTGACGGTGATAAAAAACAGGGTGGTGGTTCCCATAAAAATGGCCGGGTCGAGTTTTTGGAGGAGCATATAGGCGGTGAAAGGTGGGCCGCCTGCATTGGCGACTGCCGAACCGAAACCCGATGCGCCGCCCGCCACATAACCGTGCCAGTTGTGGGGACGGTAGGACTGCACGGACAGCCGATCACTGACCAGCTTGTAGGCCACGATCAACAGGCTGAAGAGACCTAATGTCGGACGGAGCAGCGTATCCGGCAGGGTCGTAAGCAAGTAAGCTCCCAAAAACACACCTAAAACCGCCGAGGGGATGAGCAGTTGAAGCTGGCGGAAATTCCACTGATTCCAATAGAGGCGCAGCGCGAAGACATCACCGATCATCAACAGGGGCAGGGCGGTAGCAACCGCCTGCGATACGGGCATCACCTGGCTTAAAATGGGAGTTGCCAGCGCGCCTAGAACCGGGCCAAAGCCGCCTTTGGCCATGCCAATAAGCAGGCCGACCCCAGCGATCACGACAGTCACTTCAATTGACATGAGATCAAACGATTCCTTGAGGAAAGCTGCTAAACGCTCCTAATTGTACGCCATGCGACGCACATCAAAAAAAGGAGGTTTGTTTATGCTCGACACAATGAGCGGCGTACAGGTATAACGCGGCGGACCATGTTTGCCAGTCCTGACCCGCAGGCGCGGAATCCTGGGCACGAAGCCATTCGTTAAAACCATACTCGACGGCGGCTTCGCGGGCGGGGCGCATGGCATTTGTCAACGCGAATAATTTTCGCTCGGCCAAGCGAAAACGCCCAGCTTTGACCAGCGCAGCAATATATAGCCCACAAATAAACGGCCAGATGCCGCCATTGTGATATTCACCGGGGCGGTTGAACTGGTGATAACGCGGGTGCCAATCGGGATCGGTGGGGCGGATATAAGGGAAAAAACAGGGCGGCAAGTCACCCGCGAGATCGCCCTGAGCGCGTAACTGCTGGCAGGATGATTCAACCCAGGTAATCAAGCGCTGCGTCTTCGATGGAGACGTGATTCCTGATAGCATTGCCAGCGAATTGCCGAGCAGATCAAAACGTGTGCTGGAATGGACTTTGTAGGACCAGAGGGCATAATAGGACTGGTGAGGAACAGCTAACCCTTCCAGAACGTGGGCGGGTTTGCTGCCGCTGAGGATCACCGGGCGGTTGATGCGCTGGCGCAACCGATTTGCTTGCTCGTTAAAACCGTAGAGATGATACACGAGCACCATCAACGTATTGACATACAACCCATAACCCAGCACCCACTGCTCGTCGCGCCAATCGCTGGTGGGCTGCTGGGCAACGAGGCCGCGATCATCGGAACTCTGATATATCATCCAGTTCAAGGCTTTTTGCGCGGCGTCATCGAGAAAATCCGGTTGGTGGATGGTTTGCCGGAACAGCGCCAGCGCGATCAAAAAGAGGGGGGTGGTATCGCTGGAGCCGAGATCGTGCGGCGTATGAGCCAGACCGGGAATTTGGCCGTGCGGTGATTGATGGCGGGCCAGCGACTCTAAGACACGCTGCAAGATATTGATCAGAACGAGATCGCCGGAGATCAAAAAACCTAAAGACGAGATCATCAAGTCGCGGGTATAGGGTTCGGGATACCCCCAACCCGCGACGCGCGGCAATCCATGCAGGCCGCGTGCATTATGACGCAGGACATGCAGCGCGGCGTCTTTGGCTGCCGCGATATTCATGGTTGACCACAGGTGCTGTCACGAGCGGCCAACGCGACGGACAGGCTAAGCAGGCCATCTTCGGGAGTCACAATCAACGCTTCTTCCTTCCAAATGGCGCGCACAAGATTACGCAAACCCGATTGAATGGCGCGTTTGTAGTCACCCTGACGATCCGGTGCGGTGACATGGGCGCGGATGTGTGCGACCAGATGATCTTCCGTGCCGCCATGCAGGAAACGCCTCTGCGGTCCCTGGAAATGTTCCATGATTTCTAGCTGGGTGCCCAATAAACGGTGGAGGGTATTCAATCCGGCTTCATCGGTCAGACCGGACAGCGTTAGTTCAGTTGGAATCCAGCCCGAAACGGTAAGATGGCCGCGCGCACAGTTGATCTGAATTGTCGTTTGTTCGATGGAGCGGATCTGGGTGAAACTGTGGAAAAACGTTGCCAGCGCGGAATCCCCGTAACGGACGGTGGCACTGACGCGATCCACACGACCATCGGCGCGCGGCTGGGCACAGCCGGAAGTAAAGTCCGGTTTGACCGCGGCGAGTTGGTTGCAGATGTCAAAACAATGGACGCCGTGTTCGACATGAATACCGCCGCTCTGCGCTTGATCCCAGAACCAGTGACCACGAAGCAGCGTTTCATCGGTGGCAAAATTTTCAAGCGAAAAATGCTGGAATGAGCCGAACGCGCCGCTGTGGACGATTT
>DATALK010000093.1:0-4169 GCA_036261085.1 Phototrophicaceae bacterium
AGCGCAGTCCGAATTTGCAAGATATGGGCGGGTTCTGCCGCCGGATTGACATACAACGCCAAAAAGGCCTGATAAGTTGCCAGCTCAAATTCACCCTGCTGGAAATAATCCTCACCCTTTTCAAGAATCAGGTTCAGATTCGCGGCCAGTTCCGGCACCGCCAACCCTTCGTCAATCACACCAATCGCGCGGGTATAATCCTGATCGAGAGCATACCGCCGCGCCAGCGCCAGATACGGCTGTTCCAGGCGTGGATCGCCGTCAATTGCGTTTTGGGCGCGATCTTCCACGTTCGCCAGCAGCGCCCGCGCTTCGTCCAAACGCCGGTCAGCCAGCGCGCGTTCGGCCCGCAGCGCATCCACATACGCCAGGCCCGCATTCACCAGCGGTGCAAAATTATCATTGGGTTTTTCCGGCAGGCGGCGCTCGGCGTCCCGCAGCACTTCCGCCGCCCGGTCTAATTCGCCCTGTTTAACCAGCCCCATCGCCTGATAGTAATACGGATTCGGGTTAAAATTCGACTGCACCAGGGTGACTTCCGCGACCAGCGTCGGCAGCGCCACTTCCACCTGCCCTGCATTGATTAACCCCACTGATTCCCGAATCCCGCGTTCGGACACATCCGGGTAAATTTCTGTCGGTTCAATGCCGCTGTTCTGAGCAATATTCACGTTGACCGTCGGGCTGGGCGTGAGGGTTAATTCCGGCGTTGGTGAGGGGGTCGGGGTTAAACCCAACGTGGGCGTAAAGGTGGGCGTTGGTGGCGCTGGCGTTCGCGTTGGCGTTTCGGTAGGCGCAAATAACACCGCCCGCGCCGCCGGATTATTCATAATGACCACTGCGCCAATAATAAAGACAATGACTAGAACCGCCGTCACCCCGCCCGCCATGTACAACCGCAGCGTCAGCGAATCCCGTTCGCCAGCGCGTTTGCTGGTTTTCCGCGTCCAGGTAATGCCCGAATATTCAGCAAAGGGGGCCAGATATTCCCGCACCAGGGCATCCAGTTCGGCCTGCGCCTGCGCCAACCGCTGCGGTTCGGGAACCGGCACACCCGGAGCCTGGGCGACTGCCGGAGACGGGGGTTGCGCTGCCGTTCGCGCGGGTGGCGGAGCAACCGACGCGGGGGCAGCAGCCGGTGGCACGGCTTCGGCTTTGGAGCCAAGCTGCTGCGCCAACTGCTCCAGCGTCATCCCCAAAGATTGCAGCGCATCCAACCCCATCTGATTATTCGGGTTGATGGTCAACAGCTTATACAGGCAAATCATTTTCTCGCGCTGGTCGCGCGCCACACTCATCAGCCATAGCCAGGCCGTTTCACTGCCCGGTTCCAGCCGGAGCGACTGCTGAAGCAACTGCCGCGCCTGATCTTTTTGACCCGACTTGGCGGCGGCGATCCCTTGTTTGCGAAATTCTTTTGCCTGTTCACTCGCCACGATTTTACCCCCTGCTCTGCCTTGTCTCTCTGATTGTAGCCTGAATCGGGCTTTGAGAAAAATGAGGCCGGTTAGAATCAGCCGGGGCGAGTGTGACAACCCGCCCCGGCTAAACAGACTTAACTTATTGAGAAGAAACTGGCGCTACGGGAGCGGCGCGAGTTCTGCGTTCTCATAGGTGATACGGCCTTCAACATCTGCCGCCGTAATGGGGCTGTTGGCCTTCAGATAGCTCACCAACGATTCGTAATCTACCTTGCCAAAGTCGTAGGGATTAATCGCGTTTTCGGCAAAGACACTGTAGCCATCGCCACCGGTACGAACAAAATTAATCGTGACGAGTGAGTAAATCGCTTCAGGATCAATTGGCGCATACTCGCCGTTTTCACCCAGCACCTCCACACTGACAATCCGACTGCCCGCTTCCTTCGTCGGATCAATCACATAGCGAATGCCAGAAACCTGTGGGAAGCGGCCTGCCGCGCCATCACGCTTCACCTTGCCATCTTCCACCACCAGCGTCGAGACGCCATTTTCCAGCGCCGCGATGACATCTGCGCCCTTCGCTTCAAAGGTGCTGATGAGGTTGCCAAAGGGCTGTACCGTCAGCACGTCACCCAGGGTAATATCGCCGGGTTCAATGCTGGCGCGAATGCCGCCGCTGTTCATGATCGCAATCTGCGCGCCGGTTTCCGCCCGCATTCCATCGGCCATAAGATTGCCCAGGTTGCATTCTTCCACACGGCAGACGGCCCGATCACCCACCAGCAGGACTTCGGTGGTCGCATCAATGCTGGTGTTTTTCAGTTCTTCAATCGGAGCCGAGAGTTCAGCCAGCAGATCGGACATTTCCGTATCCGGGGTGATGTAGCGAGACAGCAGAATAGTGTCACCTGCCGCGCTGGTCACAACACCCTCGGCGTCGAACTGCACATCCAGGCGGCCCAGGTAAATATTTTTCTCGCCCGCCTGCACATAATACACCGGCTGACCGCTGGCGCTTTCCAGTTTCACCGGATACTTGTCCGCCGCGCCGCTGTAGGTGTTGCTGAGGAGTGTATGGCTGTGGCCGCCAATCACCACATCAATGTTTTCCAACTGCGGCACAAACGCGAGATCGGCCTCAACGCCGGTGTGGGTCATCAGGATAATTTTATTCACACCCTGCGCGGTCAGATCGGCTGCCGCCGCATTAGCTGCGGCCACATAATCGTCATTCCACACCAGATCAACACCCGGCGAAGCCAGAATCGGGGTTTCGGCGGTAGTCAGGCCGATCACGCCAACCAATTCTTCGCCCACTTCCAGAATGGTCGAAGGCGTGAATTTATCGGCCAGAACCGGTGAAGCGCTGGCGTCAAGATTGGCGTTCACCACCGGGAATTTCAGCCCGCCCAGGAACTGTGCCAACACCTCGTCGCCATTATCAAACTCGTGATTGCCGAGGGTCATGGCATCATAACCCAGCAGATTCATAATCTGCACCTGATCCTGGCCGAGATACTGTGTGTGATACAGCGAACCGGTAAAACGATCACCCGCATCCAGCAGGAGTGAATTTTCAGCTTCGCCGCGAATCTGCTTCACCACTGCCGCTTCTCGCGCCACGCCGCCGTTGCCATTACTCTGCGGATCGTGTCCGGCATGAGTGTCATTGGTGTGCATAATTGTCAGCTTAAAGGTTTCATCCTGTGCCGTCACCACTGAGGCGACCAGCATCAGAATGAGCGCCAAACAGAGTACCACTTTGCGCGACATTCACTGTCCTCCTTAAAATTAAACACTTTGTATTGGAATCATGCCGAGTCTTGTTTATATTCCGGCAGGGATTTAGTTTAAGCCTTTGTTAAAAAATGCGCAACGATTTCTAACCGGCCAACGAAATTACGAGGCTAAATTGAGGTTCCATAAGTATTTTGAGGATTGACGCTGCTTCAAGTATTATAAAATCTTGAATTGGCATTTCCTCGATATCTAATATAAAATCATAAATTAAATTGGTTATATTTTGTACTTTAAAGATGACCAGCATATGTACATCATTATCCAGGCGACACCTACCCTACTAGGCATTTTTAACATTATCGTTATACCTCCATCTCAAGAAATAGAAGCCGAAATTGTGCGCTTCGCCAGAGTCGGTCTTGATACATATACCCATGATAAGTGTCAAAACTTCATTGCCAATCTGCATCACTTATTTTTACAGAATGGTGACACAGATGAAAATCGAAATCACCTCGGAGCCGATATATGGGGCTGGTACATGGCTTCTTGTGAATGTTGCTTACTTCAGCTTAGAGAATACGAATTGCAATGTTGTCAGGTAGGAACTATTCATGCTTGCCTTGACCGTCCAGAATTCCCTTCCCTGATAGCACCTATACATAACCTTCAGTCAGAGCTTATTGCCCATACAATTGAGCAATCATGTCTTGCCCCTTTTGAAACGCGAAGTAACACCGAAATTGCCCAACAAATTCTGCGAGACCTTCCGCAGAAATATTTGAAAGAACTGGTCAGTTTACCCAGAGAAGAATTTTGTGAAAAATTAGGGCATTTTGCGACGCGAGTAGTCGGCTATTTCCCCGACTCTCAAGCTACCGAGTTTGGCGTTTACCGTCAGACTCCGCCTATACCCGCTGCATTAACAGTCAATATTGAAAAACGCGAACGAATTCTTATATACGTACCGGATTTGCACCTCATGTCTTACCACTACGATCAGGAAAT
>DATALK010000094.1:0-3748 GCA_036261085.1 Phototrophicaceae bacterium
CACCGCGCCAATGGGCAATACCTACTTCCCCGGCGTGGATACTAATCAAGACCTGGAATTCAATCTGGGACAGGCGCTCATGCTCGACCCGGTGGAAAAAACAGGTGGCCGCGGACGAGGCAGCGGCAGCCGCCGCCCTGCAAAAACGCAACGACCTGATGGCGGCGTATAACCAGGAACTGGCAGAAACGGCCAGCAGCCAATATCAGCCGGAACTGACAGTGGATAAAGCGGCCCAGGCGCGCGTAGCAAAGATGAAACAAGCGCTGGACGCGGAGAAAAAAGCCTGGGTTGACCACTGGCAGGGCATGATTAAAGACGTGCGCGAATTCACGGACGGCGTGAAAGGCGCGCTGGATGTGCTGCCGGAACGCCTGCTCGCCATGAGTCAGGTGGGCGAGGCGGTGCGCGGGATGCAAGGCACACTGGCCGGAGCGATGGGCGTGGCCTATGCCTACCAGCCAGGACAGATGGATCTGGGCGCGATGGGGGCAATGCAGGCCGGGGGTGTGCAGGATTTCCAGATGCCGAACCTGCCAGAGTTTATGACCGCTGACCAGGCGCGGATTATCCGGGAGCAGTTCCAGCAGGCAGCTATGGAAGTTGACCGGCTGAAGGGACTGGCTGACCAGGGGTTGATTAACCCGGAGGACTTGAGCAAGGCGGAAGGGTTGAAAAACAACCTGGGCATGATGGCCGATGAAGCGGATCGCGCGGCGGCGGCGTTCGCTAACATGAAGCTGAGTGATGTCACTGGCGCGGGCGGCGGCGGCATGGGCGGCGAAATTACCGATATGGTGATTCAGCAGATGCAGGCCAGTGGGAAGTACACGCCGGAGCAAATTGCAGCCATGCAGCGCTCACTCGATTTACAGTCAGGCCGGGAAACAAACGCTTCGCTGTTTATGAAGGAGCAGTTGGTGCCAACGCTGGCGGGGATGTCGCCGGAGCAGGCAGCCGGGGCACAGTCTAATTTGGTGACGGCGATGCAGCAGGCGGCACTGATGGGCATCAGCCCGGATCAATTGGTAAATCTGCCGGCCATGCTGGGGATGACACCTAACGGGCAGGTTGTCCAGGGCATGAATCCGCAGGTGCTGGCAATGATGGGCGCGGGCCAGGGCATGAATATCATCCAGGGCGGGCTGGGCGCGGCGTGGAACCTGATGGGCGGCACGACAGGCGCAGGGGCCAACCCGATGGCTGGATTCAACGCGCTGGCGGGCCTGTTTGGCGGCGGGGGCAAGGAAGGCGAGGCCGGCGGCGGGTTACAGGCGGGCGTAACCGCACTGACCGACATGGGGACGCAAATGGGCATTGTGGACGCGGCCAGTGCCACAACGGCCACCAATTTCACCAATATCAACAGCGAACTGCTGACGGCGGACACCTCCCTTAAATCCCTGGAGGGTGCGCTGAAACGGATTGAGGGCGTGCATAATGTCAAGATTGTGGTGGACGTGCAGCTGACCGGACCGGGCGCGGGGCTGGTGGGCACGGGCGGCGGGCTAGATTTGGGAACGGCAGTAAGGAATAACGGCGGCACCGTGCCGGGGACAAGCACAAGGACGGAACGATGAGTTATACCGTAGAGTTGGATATTAACCGGGACGATTTTGCCACCGCCAGCACTTTGCGCGACATCACGGCGTATGTGGAGAATTTGCAGTGGAACGCGGGGATGGCGCAGCCCTATGACGAGGTGGCGCAGCCGTCTAAGCTGACACTGATGCTGAATAACAGCGACGGCAGATTTAACCAGGGCGGAACGCCGGGGACAGAAGCCGTAATTAATGGCGATTTTGAAAACTGGACCGGCGGCGTGCCGGATGATTGGACATCCGTCACGGGAACCGTGACCGAAGTAGGGCCAGGCGAATCTTATGGCGGCACGGGAAGCGGGGAATGCAACCTATATAACGATGGTGAAATCCTCCAGGACGTGGTGTTCCTGGGCTTCAAAGCCTTTGAGATCACGATTGATATTGATGAAATTATAGCTGGCACACTGCGAGTCGAAATTCAAAGTTCGGGGATATTGCCGGCCTACAAGCGCTTTATCTTTTCAACGCCGGGGGTTAAAAAATTCAAATGGTACGCCGAAGCCCACTTAACTATTTGGTGTTACCGGCACGGCAGCAGCGATTTTGACTGCACGCTGGCAAACGTGTCGGCGCGGCCACTGGAAGCGCGCTACGAGGGAATGCTGGCAAAAGGGACACTGATCCGGGTGAAGGACGGCAGCGGCAACCAACTGTATAAAGGCAAAATCGCAGAGGTAACCCAGGACGTAGGAGCATACAGCAACCGCACCGTCCAAATCGTGTGCGAAGACCCGATGCTGGAACTGCTGGACGCGGAATACTCACCCAGCCTGCTGGAAGGCGCGACGGTGGATCAAGCGCTGGCCGAAATTTTTAACAAGGTCGTGATCGCATGGCCGTACAAACATATGTATTGGATGCTGGGGGTGGAAGGGGCCAGCGAACTGGATGTTTCCACCAAGCTGTACAGCCCGCCCGCGACGGACTTCAACACCGGCAGCTACGCCCTGCCCTATATTGGCGACAACATGGAACGGGGGCGCGGACTGGACGCGCAAAGCATGATCCGAGAGCTGGTGAAGACGGAGTTCGGCGGGCTGTTTTATTGGGAGCCACGCACCAGCACCTTTACCTTTCGCACCCGCCGCTGGGGCATCGAACCCACCACCGTTGATTCAGTCTGGTCAACAGCGGACTTTGCGCGCGTGAAGTCTAGCTACGCGAAGGATTTGTACAACGACATCACCATTGAATATGAACCGCGTGAAATCGGCGCGGCGGGCAGCATCTTGTGGGAGGAAAGCGGGCTGCCGATACGGATAAAGGCCCAGGAGACAAAAGTATTTCAGGTGCGCTACACCGACCCGGACGACAGGAATACGCCGTGCGGGGCCAAAGATTTAATTCAACCAGCGTTGGGGGTCGATGTTTTTGCCTACGATGAATGGTATGGGCCAGCGATTGATCGCTCCAAATTTTTTCTAGTGCGTCTGGAGGCTGCCGGCGGGACGGCTAAAATTGAAATCACCAACATGCGCACCAACCGCGAGTTTTTGATTACCACGCTGCAACTGCGGGGGACGCCGATTTTGCGGCGGCCCCGCCGGAAAGTGACCGCGCAGGACGGGCCGAGCATCCGCGATAACGGCCAACACCCGCACGAATGGCAGGTATCCATGCTCGACAGTGAGGACTATGTGCAGCAGGCCGCCGATTGGCTGCTGTCGAAATTTAAAGACCCGGCGGTCAATTTTGAAGAAGTTGAGCTGACACTGGATGACAACAGCGCGCGCCTGGCCGAAGCGCTGGCGGTCAAAACCGGGACCCACCTGACGATTACGGACAGCTGGACGGGGCACGACGCGGATTATTTTTGTGTGGGTGAACGCCACCAGCTCATGGGCGGCGGGAGTAACGCGCATACTTTTATCTGGACGCTCAAGCCCGCGAGCCGGGATCAATACTGGCTGCTGGGCGTGAGTGGACGCAGTGAACTGGGCTATACCACGAAATTGGCATTTTAGAGGAGTAAAATGACAACAATAAAATACTATAATCAGGCAACCTTTCCAACGCCGCGCACCTGGCTGAGCACGGAAACAGTAACGCAAGACCTGATGAATGTCTATCTGCGGAATACAATCACCGCCCTCAAAAACCCGACCTACGCCTGGGTCTGGATTGATGAGATAGCGGACTATACC
>DATALK010000097.1:0-2348 GCA_036261085.1 Phototrophicaceae bacterium
GCGGTGGCGCGCGAAATTGAAGACATCGAAGCGCTTATTGATCTGGCGGGTGGGTCGGCCTGTGTTTATGGCATTTCTTCCGGCGCGGCGTTAGCTTTTGAGGCGGCGCTGGCCCTGGGCGACAAAGTGAAAAAACTCGCCATGTATGAAGCTCCCTATAACGATGACCCTGGAGCGCGCCAGCGGTGGCGACAATTCCGCCAGGAGCTTAAAGCAGCCCTGGCAGAAGGGCGCCGGGGAGATGCCTTAGGGTTGTTTATGATCCTGCTGGGAATGCCTGCCGATCAGTTGGAAGTCATGCGCCCGGAACCGTTCTGGCCGGTGATGGAAGCGGTAGCGCCCACGATTGCTTACGACGTGGCTATTTTGGGCGAGGAGGCCGCTGTTCCCACCGAACGGGCGGCCCGTTTAACGACCCCGGCCCTCATTATGGACGGCGCGGGCAGTGCCGAGACGTATCCTTTTATGCACGTTACCGCTGTTGCGCTGGCTCAGGCCATGCCGAATGCCGAACACCGCACGCTGCCCGACCAGACGCATGAGGTCGCGCCAGAGGCGATGGCGCCGGTTTTGATGGAGTACTTTAGTACTATTTTTCCCGTAGTTGCGGATTGACAGGCTGCCCCCTTGACCACCATCATAGCCTCGCAGCGGTAGCAGTCCGATTGCTACCGCTCGTCAACAACAGCGCCAGCCAGACTCGTTTGGCTGGCGATTCTGTCGGTTGCGATCCACACGGTTATCAGACGATGAGTCATCAGGAGGAGATCGTGTCTCAGGAATATATTGAAATTCGGGGTGCGCGCGAAAACAATCTTAGGAATGTCTCGCTGCGCATTCCCAAACGGCAAATCACCATCTTTACTGGCGTTTCCGGCTCCGGCAAATCCTCAATTGTGTTTGATACCATCGCCACCGAAGCCCAACGCCTGCTGAACGAAAACTTCAGTATGTTTGTGCGTTCCTTCCTGCCGCGTTACGCCCAACCCGACGCCGACGCCATTGAAAACCTGAGCATGGCGATTGTGGTGGATCAGAAGCGGCTGGGCGGCGGCGCGCACTCGACGATGGGAACGATCACCGATATTTACAGTATTCTGCGCCGGTTATTTTCTTACATCGGCCAGCCCTACGTCGGTCATGCCAATGTCTTTTCGTTTAATGATCCCCAGGGTATGTGCCCCGAATGCAGCGGCCTGGGCCGGAAAATCGGCGTGGATATGGAAGTGTTTCTGGATACCTCCAAATCGCTCAATGAAGGGGCGATTCGCTTCCCGGACTACAATGTGGGCGCGTGGGATTGGACAATTTGCACTCAATCGGGGCTGTTCGACAATGACAAAAAGCTGGACGACTACAGCGCTGATGAGCTGGAACGGCTGCTGCACGGCAAGCCCTATAAAGTGGAAACCACGATGGCAGGCAAACCCTTCAATCTGACCTTTGAGGGCGTGATTGATAAGTTCAGCCGCAAATACATCACGAGCGATTTAAAAACGCTGTCGGAACGCACCCAGAAAATGGTCGAACCGTTTATGACTTTCGAGCCGTGCCCGTTGTGTCAGGGCGCGCGGTTAAGTCCGGCGGCCTTAAGCTGCCAGATCAACGGCTACAATATCGCCGAACTCAGCAATATGGAAGTCAGCCAGTTGATTGAAGTCATCCGAGGCATTGATGCGCCGGAAGCCGCGCCGATTGTGGCCGCTTTAACGCAGCGCTTGCAGCATCTCATTGACATCGGCCTCGAATATCTGACCCTCAGCCGGGAAACGGATACCTTATCGGGCGGCGAATCGCAGCGTGTCAAAATCGTGAAACATCTCAGCAGCAGTCTGGTGGATGTGCTGTATATTTTTGACGAACCGAGCATTGGCCTGCACCCGCGCGATGTCCACCGCATGAACGAACTGCTGCAAAAGCTGCGCGATAAAGGCAATACCGTGCTGGTGGTCGAACACGACCCCGATGTGATTAAAGTGGCCGATCACATTGTAGATGTGGGGCCGCTCGCGGGCAGTCACGGCGGTTGTGTGGTTTATGAGGGCAGTTACGCCGGTTTGCTTCAGGCCGACACGGTTACAGGCCGGTATATGAAACAGTCCATGCCGATTAAAAAGACGTTTCGCCCAGCGAAAGATAAGCTGCCCATCACCCGCGCCCGAGTCAACAACTTGCAGAATATCAGCGTAGATATTCCCGTTGGGGTGCTGACCGTTGTCACGGGCGTGGCGGGTTCCGGCAAAAGTTCGCTCATCCACCAGGTGTTTTTACGCCAGCACCCGGAAGCCATCGTCATTGACCAATCGCCAGTGGGCATCTCGACTCGTTCCAATCCCGCCACCTATACC
>DATALK010000102.1:0-7504 GCA_036261085.1 Phototrophicaceae bacterium
ATGATCGATACAAGACTAAATCCGCGCGAGTTGTTTCATCGGCAAATGCCAGTAAGTCATCGAAGGCGATCTCAAACGCAGCCATATTAATATTATTATCACGATTACGATCGCGCTGCTGCCCGAAGTAGTGGCGCAGGAAGTAAGCAAAGGCACTAAACGGTGCGCGATTTAACGCATCGGCCTGTCCGGTCAGCCAGGTGACACTTGCACCATCCTGTTGGAGCCGCTGCTGTAGTTCAAAAGCCAGACGGCTTTTGCCCATTCCCGGTTCGCCATAGACCAAGGTCACGCCAGAATGTCGCCCCTCAAACACTGGCCGAACCGCTGCGTGCAGTTTTGTAAGCTCGTCACCACGCCCAACCATCGGGCTGGTGTAGAAGCGCGCCTCGAAAGAGCGTTCGCGTAGCCCAGTCAAACGAAATACTCGAATCGGATTCGCTTTACCTTTGACTTCTATTGGGGTCAGGCTTTCCAGAGCAAAACCGTCGAGGTTCACTCCCAGCAGCGACTCGCTTAGAAGAATCGTTCCCGGTTCAGTCTGGCTCATCAAGCGTGCCGCGAGATTAACCTCATCGCCGAGTACACCGTAGGTACGGCGGGTCGAACTCCCGTAAGCCCCCGTCCGCATGATTCCACGGCTGATACCGATTTGCGCCGGATCGAGATAACCAAGCCGTCCGACTACTTCACGGATGCCAATGGCGGCGTTTAACGCTCGCACTGCATCGTCTTCATGAGCAAACGGTGCGCCGAAGGCTGCATAGAGGTAACTTCCTTTATCGCCAATCGTAAGCTGAAGGACACTACCTTCATAGCCGTGTACAATCGCCTGCACCTGCCGTGCTAATTGGTTCAGTTTTTCTGCCGCATTGGTGTCATCATCATAGTTGATTCCGGAAAAACGGAGAAACAGGGCGGTTACCGGGCGTAATTCGATGGGGAACTCTCCCATGCCAGTACGGATATGGTGAACAAGAGCAGGCAGCATCCAGGGGAACAAAGTCTCTCTCTGAATTGGTAGGCTGCTATCGAATCTTACCGCTGCCAGATCAGGCGATTGTTCAAAAGGTTCGAGTACAGCAAAACGGTCCGTGCCGCCTCCGCGCCAATCACGCACGACTCCCGCGTTGCCAAGACGTTCCAACGTAGCGACATCGGCAAGCAGTTCACCCCGTTCCGCCAGCGCCTCCCCAACTGCGACGCGTGCAACCGTCGCCCCCGCCAGCGCATCAATCAATTGGATACCTGGATCACCGACGACAAACCGCCTTGTTGTGCCACTGGTGACGACAGCTTTCAATCCAAGCCGAAAAAGGCTGCCGTCCGGCAGCGTAATTTGCTCGACGCCACGCATTGCATCCAACAGAGCGAACCCGCAGACCGTCGCTTGAACTGCCGCTGTTTCCGTGCCAAACCAACAGGTGATGGCATCTCCGGCAAAGCCGATGATCGAGCCGCCATAACGATCCACTTGAGCGATCAGCACCTCGTAAACCCGATTGAGGTGAGCAGCGAGTTCTTCCGCGCCTCGCCTGGCACCAAGTATCATCCGAAGTCGCTCGGTCACTGGTGTGAAGCCGGAAATATCAGCAAACAAGGCTGAGCCATCAACCATCAGAGGCAAGTCAAGACCTGCGGCGAGTGAATGAAACCGATCAGTCGGCAGATAGTGGGTTTCCAGGAATGTCATATAGAATTCCTCAACAAGCTAAATTCTGACTCGTTTTCAACAGTATATGCTGAGTATATTGATGAGCAAATCGTGGCAACCTGTATTGTCATCTTCGATTAAGCCAACCTAAGCCAATTTTAATGGGCTGGCAAAGGCTTGTCGCCTTCTTTAACCTGAAATGACGTTGCCTGGGCAAGACAAAATAACGGATTTACTGTAGTAGAGGCATTGACAAACTGGTATCGCTCATTAAAAGATGGGAATGCTGGTACCAGTTATTTTCGACGATTATGGAGGATTTGATAAATCCTTTGCTCGAAAATATCGAATTCTATGGCTAAATCGGCAATGGTTTCGCCTCCATATACCGCTCTCGAATTTCACGGTTTCTGCGGCTGTAAATCAAGGTTCTTTGGGCTTTGGGAGAGAAGGTAGAGGAGATTGTGCTGATAAAGGACGGCAATTATGCGATGAGCCACATCGGAAATGGTATGTCGTAGCTCACCTCGAAGCCACCAAGGGTTTGATCCTAACCGGTATTCCTCGTTCAAGCAAAAGCTCCCTTGCGCGAAGGGAGCTTGGACACAGGAGCGAAATTTCCTATTATCGTTGAAACATTTGCGCCTCTGAAGGATAGTATTATTGGTCGCTGCGCTTTCGTTCATGTTCGATGATGTTGCGTATCCGCCGATCCGAAAGGCCAAAGGCACACCCCAACACCACTGAATCCTCTCCGGCAAGATAGCGATGATAAATTTCAGCATTGCGCCGTCGTTTTTCCCGCGATTGGAGTTCTGCTGGACTATCACCATAGAGGAGACAAAGAACAAAGTGCATTGCCTCCTGGACAGATGGCAATGATCCTGCTGATAGCCTAAACCCCTCCAGGCACGTTTAGTAGCCCATTGAGCCAAAGTATCTTCAGTCAGAATCTCAACATGCCCACGTTGAAAAACGGCGGGCATTTTTGTTATCCCTGTAAGCAGTCGATGGTGTTCAGCTTTGAACGTGATTGTGATATCTACCCGTTCGATGATACGACGAAGCCGTTTATTCCGCGCCTGCATTTTACGGCCAGAAGTTTATCACGCCCTCGTCCTTATCAAACCCCCGGCGCGCGTGTATACTAACCCCATTTGAAGCACCCAGGTGAAGATGGAGTAGTTCATGCGACTTGGCATTATTGGCTTACCCAACAGCGGCAAGACCACAATTTTTAACGCTTTAACCGGGCAAACACTGCCCACCGGCGCGGCCACCAGCGGCCAGTTTGAAGTCCATACGGCAGTGGTCAATGTGCCGGATCCGCGCGTGGACAAACTCAGCGCCATGTATAAACCGCGCAAAACCATTTATGCCACTGTCACCTACGCCGACATCGGCGGGTTGGATAAGGGCATCAGCGAAGGTGGTCTCAAAGGCCAGTTCCGCAACGAACTCGCCCAGGCCGACGGTTTTGTGCATGTCGTCCGCGCCTTTGAGGATGACACCGTGCCACATCCGTATGTCACCCTTGACCCCCAGCGCGATGTGGACACCCTCGACGGCGAATTTTTGCTGGCCGATCTGGTGATGGTTGAAAAACGGCTGGAAAAACTGCAAGCGGATGTTCGCGTTCGCGGCAAAGCGGTGGATAAAGCCGTGCCCGTAGAACTCGAACTGATGGAACGGTTTAAGACCCATCTGGAAGCCGAGCACCCGCTGCGTGAACTGGACATCACCGACGA
This sequence comes from Phototrophicaceae bacterium, assembly GCA_036261085.1. Lineage (GTDB taxonomy): Bacteria > Chloroflexota > Anaerolineae > Aggregatilineales > Phototrophicaceae > CFX2. The sequence continues at coordinate 3,403 of DATALK010000102.1, forward strand.
AGAAGACAAGCTGATTCGCGGCTACGGTTTCCTGTCCAGCAAGCCGGTCATGGTCGTGGCGAACCTGGGCGACGAACCTAAAGACGTGAATACGCTGCTGCAATACAATCACGCCCAAACCAGCCTGGTCGGGTTACAGGGCAAAATCGAGGCCGAACTGGCGCAGCTTGACCCCGCTGACGCCGCTGTATTCATGGAAGAATACGGCATCACTGAACTGAGCGCCGCCAAAGTCATCCGACTATCGTACCAACTGCTGGCGATTCAAGCCTTCTTTACAGTGGGTGAAGATGAAGTGCGCGCCTGGAGTGTCGCCATCGGCGCAACCGCCCCGGAAGCTGCGGGCGCGATTCACAGCGATTTACAGAAGGGCTTTATCCGCGCCGAAGTCATGAAATATGACGAACTGCTGGCGGCGGGCAGTGAAGCCGCGCTGAAAGCCACCGGCAAAATGAAACTGGAAGGCAAGGAATATATTGTGCAAGACGGCGACATCGTTCATATTCGGCACAATATGTAATAAAAACTGTTAGCCAAATTCATAAATTACATGTGATTACAGACGCCCATTCTGACTTTATCTCTCTAGCAGATATTATTTCAGAAAGGGCAGTCAATTATGAGCGTTTTTGTGGATTGGGATAATCAGGACCACACCGTTATTCGGTTAACCCTACAGGGGCGGTGGCAGTGGGCCGAAGTGCGGCAGGTCCTGCGCGAGTTAGGAACCCTGCTGGATACGGTCACTTATCCAACCAGTGTCATTGTCCATGTCAACCAGTCCGCCTGGCTCCCCGGTGACATTAAAGATAATGTGCAGCAAATTACGCAGACTATTCATCCCTACATGGGCGAGGTCATCATTGTCACCCCGCTGTCAATTTTTGTCGAATTGGTGTTCCAGGTCGCCGCATTAATCGGCGGTTTTAATTTTCCCTATCGCATCGCGCCGACCCTGGAAGAAGCGCGGCGGTTATTAAGTGAGGTTCCGGCGTATGCTGCCCATTTTGGGGCCGCAGATTGAAGCGGCTTTAGGGGTTCAGCCGCAAACGATTAGCGCCTTGAGCGGCGGTTGCATTGGCGAGGTCTACCGCATTCAGTTAAGAAACGGGGAGACCCTGGTTGCCAAAGTAGGCGACGGCCAGGGCGCGAGTCTGGATATTGAAGGGTACATGCTCCGCTATCTGGCCGAGCAAAGTTCGCTGCCGATTCCGGCGGTGCGCTACAGTTCGCCCACGCTGCTGCTGATGGAGTTTGTCATTGGCAGTAGTTTGTTAAACGAAGCGGCGCAAACCCACGCCGCCGATTTATTAGCCGCATTACACGCTGTGCGCGGCGAACACTTTGGTCTGGAACGCGACACGCTCATTGGCGGCCTGCACCAACCCAACCCGCCTACCGCCTCCTGGTTGGACTTTTTCCGCGATCACCGGCTGCTCTACATGGGGCAAACGGCGATGCGCGCCGGGCAACTGCCAGCGTCATTGTTATCCCGGTTGGAAAAATTCGGCGCGCAGCTTCATCGCTGGCTGGCCGAGCCGGAATATCCGGCGCTGATTCACGGCGATATGTGGACAACCAACATCCTCGCCGCCAATGGCCGGATTACCGGCTTCCTTGACCCGGCCATCTACTACGCGCACCCGGAAATCGAACTCGCGTTCAGCACCCTGTTTAATACCTTCGGCTCGGCTTTTTTCCGCCGCTACCAGGAACACCGCCCCATTCCCCCCGGCTTTTTTGAGGAGCGCCGCGACATCTACAACCTGTATCCGCTGCTGGTGCATGTGCGCTTATTTGGCGGCGGGTATGTCAGTTCGGTTGACCACATCCTGCGGCGGTTTGGATTCTAACAAAGTAACCGGATGTGGATGCGGTAAAAGCAAAATTTTGTAAGTGCGTTTTGCAAGCCACAGCAGCGAGTCTGTCATTAAAATAGGGGAATACTTAACAAGGATAAAAAACATGGTAAGAACTGCTCGAATATTCGGCGTTCTTTTTCTGATGATAGTAACCATAATCAAGATATGGGATAGCCCCATTTCAGTAACCGCTCAAGAGTCGCTAAATCAATTGGTCTTTAGAGGGCGGAATTCTGACCAGGATGTATTGATATTTGCGGAACAAAACTATATCTCCATTTATAATGATAAGTTGCAACGTGTCATTAAGCTCGATTTAGCGCTACCGAATTCTTCAGATTATTCCGCAGTACCTTTCACTATGGCCTGGAGTCCCAATGGAAAGGTATTCGCCGCTTTAGTCAATTTCAACGGACTCGTAAGTAACCAAATCACATTGGTTACTTATGTTATTGCGTGGGATGCAACCACTTGGAAATGTCTTTCTATTACCAGTGGAGTGGACGGTATCACCCAACTCACATTGAGTCCTGATGGTGGGTACATGGCAGTCAAACGTTTTACTGAAGGATCAGTTGTGGGTATTTATGATACTGCCAGGGGTGAATTAGTAAGGGAAATTGTTTTGCAGCCATTTAGACCACTGTATCATCTTATATGGGATCCCCAAAACAGCAATAAACTGGTAATTAGCACTGACAAAGTTGAAGTATGGAACCCAAGTACAGGGGAGTTAATTAACATGCTTGGTTCCTATAACAGTGATAGTGCTCCGGTATTTAATTCAAGAAGTGGACTTTTGGGCGTGATTAATTTAAACGCAGACGTTGACATTTGGGATCAAGATACGAATCAGATAATACGTACAATTGATAATGCCGTTGACATCTACTCTATTGGATGGATTGAAGATGGATTAATCACTCTAGATTTCAACGATAGCACCCTGTTGTGGAACATCGCCGATGGAAGCAGCATCGTACTATCAACAGAACCTAACGTTGGTGCTTGGAGTTTTGATGGAACAACTTACGTTTCATGGAACGATCACGGCTTTTTCTTGCATGATAGGGACACAGGCGCAATTCTTGCCCAATTACTAAAAGTAACGGGAACTCCGGTTAATTAATCCCAGATAACTATTGTAGGGGCGATCCAGGTAGACTCACCCCTACGGATATGCCATTTACAGAGCTTCTCTTCGGCAATTTCCTCACATAAAACTGTACTCCAGCCTCGGCACTGGTTGGCGGCAGAACTCAATCAGCCGGTGATTGACGCTGGCGGGCTGTTCGTGGTGCAGCCAATGTCCGGCCTGCGCCACATATGCCACCGTACCGGCCTCACAATAGGCGGCACTTTCCTGAATGGTTTGCGGTTGATAATACGACTGCTGCGCGCCCCACAGCATCAGCGCGGGCATCGCCAACCGGGAATTCGTGAGCGTCGGCAGCGGAATTTGCAGCATGGCCCGGTGATAATTCAGGGCCGTGACATCCGTGTTGGACAGCTCCCAAATGTCTTCGTAACGGCGGAGATCATTCTCAGTTATCACATCTGGGCGGACAGTTTGCCGCAGCATAGACTTCAGCAGCGCCCAATTTTTGCGGCGCAGCCGAGAGGTGCTTAAATCTGCGATCTGAAAATAGAAGGGATACCAGCTTTTTTTGATTTCTTCCGCATTCGTGCGCAGGCGTTCCAGCAGCACCAGCGGATGCGGCGCGTTCAGAACGGCGAACCGTTCCACTTTTTCCGGCCTGCGCGTTGCCAACCACCAGGCTACCAGGCCGCCCCAATCGTGACCGATCACATACGCCTTATCGTGGCCCGCGCTGGCAATTAAGCCAGAAACGTCCCGCATCAACTCTTCCAGACTATAAGCCGCCACTGGCCCCGGCTTGTCGCTCAGATAATAGCCGCGCTGATTCGGAACCAGCACCCGAAAACCCGCTTCCGCCAGCGCCCCCACCTGATGCCGCCACCCATACCAGCCTTCCGGGAAGCCATGCAGCAAAATCACCAGCGGGCCATTTTTCGGGCCGGACTGCATCACGTTCAACCGCACATTGCCATTGACGCGCACCAAAACGCTGTCCAACCATCCCACCATTTTATTCTCCAGGGGTAAAATCTGATCCGCTTTAATTTTTACCCCAGGCTGTCAATAGGAACATCCACCTAAGGGTGGATTTAGAAAACTACGCTGGTACTAAAGACACATAGGTCAAGTGGCCTATACA
>DATALK010000116.1:0-2699 GCA_036261085.1 Phototrophicaceae bacterium
TTTGAACGACACGACGATTTTGCCAACGCTTTCACCGGCTCGGAAGTGCTGCCGTCAGCCGCCGAAGACCCGGCACAAATCGCTTCCGTTCCGCCGCATGAACGGCCTGACCTGAATGCCGACTGGTGGGGTGCGGAACCAGCGCTCACCGATGATGACTCCGGTGAAGAGACCATTGCGCATGTTGTCCTGCAAACAGCGCTGGAAACCCCGCCGGATTCGCTCCCGATTACCGATGTGATGAGCGAAATTGAAACCCGGCTGGCGGCGCATAAACTCAAAATCAAGCCGCTGCCGTCCTGGGACATGGATACCCAGACCTTCCGCCCCCTGAACGAAACCGGCGTGATGGAGCCGGATTTCCTGCCGGAAGAACTGCCACCCGGTGAAATGATTCTGCCGCCGGAAGACGCGCCCGAACTGCCGCCCTCCGACGCCAGCAGCCGCACGACCCGGCCCTCCGCTGCGGTGCAGGAATTTTTTGAGCCGCCCATTCAGGAAACCGATACGCCGTTTGACCGCAGCTACCTGGACGAAACCACGCCCTCGCAGCCGTTGGGCGAGGCCGAACCGGCTGTCGTCGAAGTTGAGCCGCCGACCCTGCCCGAACCGCCGCTAGTCCCCACTTGGCTGCCGGAAGCCGAAACCGAGCCGCCGCCGGAAGAAGCCAGCACCGAATGGGATGAACCCGCTTCACCCTTTATCGGCCTTGACGCCGAATTGGAGGCGGAATGGTCTTTGGCTGAATCACCAACCGAAGCCGCCGGGGAACCGGAAGCCGCCCCCATCACCGATGATTGGACGCTGCCCGCGTCCGAACCGGAAACAGAAGCCCTGGAAATCAGCAGCGAATGGACGCCACCCGAAGGGATTCCGTCCCTGGAACACGCGGTGATTGACGAAGGCGACGATCCCTATATTGTCCAGATGGCCCTGCATCTGACCCACGCCTCGCTGGAACTGACCGCCGAGGGCAGCATCCTCACACGCGGTGATGAACTGATCGCCTTTGCCGGACAGCTTTCGCCCGAAGACGTCATCGAACTGCGGCAGATCATCGCCATCGAACAGCGGGCTAACCCCGACGGCGCGCGCTTCCGCTTTATCTCCTTGCCCAGCAGCGGCAAGGATTACATGCTCTACTCGATTCAAACCGCCAGCGATTTTACCCTTTCCCTGGTTTTTGCTGGATCAACCCCCCTGCGCGACATTCGCAAACAGGCGCAGCGTTTAGTTGAGGCGCTGGAAGCCGTGCCGGAAACCCCGGTAGTCGAAGAAGAACCAATCGCGGCAGTCGTCGCGCCGCCGGAACCGAAACCCGTTGCCATCGTCGTCCCGCCGCCCGCCGAACCCACCACGCCGACCAGCGCGTATGCCTGTGTTTGGCTGCTGCGTGACCCCGACCAGCGCCTCCAGGATGCCGTCGCCCAGGCCATCATTTCCGGGCTGCATGTCCAGCTTCAGGAACAGAACTGGTACATTCGGACACTGCAAGTTCACGAGGATTTTGTCTATCTGCTGGCCGATGTCCCTGGCGAACGCCCGCCCAACGAACTGATCCGCGAGTTAAAACGCCGTTCGGCGGACATCGCCCACGCCCAAGACCCGGAACTGACGCCGCAGCTTTTGTGGGCCGACAGCTACCTGGTTTTAACCCCAGGCCGCGACCTGCAAACCGAGGAAATCCTGGAGTTCATCAACTTCCAGCGAATGTTGTAATGCTGAGAGGTAATCAGGTGTGTCTAGTCATAAAGGTTTCGACCACATGAATGACCCATGTTTCGAGCCACTCCCTTCTGACTTTTCAAGACATATTGACCGCCTTGCGCGTGATTTAGCATGGGGATTTTTGAATAATCAGTGGAACAATGCCTTCTATATTCAGGGTATACCCGAATATGGAGATCTGAAATTCGCTTCAGATTGGAATCATGACTTGGAGACATATTTAAAAGAAGTCTGGAATAATCAACCACCAAATCCCGCTCAACTTGTGGATTTAGATTATGTGGAAAAAGTACAAGGTGTTGGCGATAACACTTTTCTCTATAAACTCACCGATAAGGGACTCCAATTAGCCCGGCGTGCAAAGACCGCTCCCATTTTCATTTCATATTGTCGCTTTGAAAGTACGCCATTCGCAATCCTCCTGTCAGATCGCTTAAAGGCAAATGGACTTGCTCCATTCCTGGATAATCAGTCAGATAAGGACGATCAGGGAATATCGTTAAAACCTGGTGGCAAGTGGCTGTCTGATCTAAAAAGCGCAATTGAGGCCCGTGACTATTTTGTTATTCTAGTTGCTCCTACAACATTAAATAGTGAGGTTGTTTGTCAGGAATTGGAATGGGCATTAGCATCCCACAAGAAAGTAATCCCAATTTGGCATCGAGGCTTTGATCTTAAAAACAGTAACCATTTCCCCATCAATACCTTGCCCCTAACAATTCAAGAAGCTATTACGGGAACAAATGCAATTCAGGTATATGCCGAAGACCCAAACCAATATGAAAATGCCATAGAGAAATTTCTCTCGCTATTCAGATAATAAGAATAAGCAAAGCGCCTTTGATCTCGCCCAGGTGATCGTAAAGGTTTTCGATGGTTCCATAATCCTGGATGAGTTTGATGGCGGTTTTTTCGCCCACGCCTTTCACGCCGGGGATGTTGTCGGAAGTGTCCCCCATCAGCGCCTTGAG
>DATALK010000119.1:0-3975 GCA_036261085.1 Phototrophicaceae bacterium
CGCCAGATCATCATTCAGCGCAGGCAGCGTGATGGTCTCAACTTTTTTAATGGTAACATGGAATTCACCGCGCCGTCCCGCAAGATCCTGATATTCGTCTTTATTATCGGGATAGGCCAGTTCAAATTCGCGGACATCACCGACATTCGCGCCAACCAGCGCGTCGCGGAAACCCGGTACGGGTTCTTCGTGTTCGGCATCCAGCACCATCACCGAATCATGCTGGTGAATGATGGTGTCATCATCATGATCGTGGTCATGTTCGGGGTGGGCTTCCTCGCCTTCCGACTCGCCAGCGGCTTTAGCCGGCGTCTCCGCCGCTTCAGCTTCCGGCAGCGCCGTTCCATGAATATCCATCGGCACCCGATTGCCCACTTCCACCGGACGATGGCTTTCTTCCACCACCGCCTGCTGTTCCTGGAGCAGCTTCATAGAGCGATTCACATCTTCGTCTTCGACTGCTGGAACAACAAAGTCCACACGCACCGAACGATAGTCATTGAGCGTCACTTCCGGTTGCAGCGGCACCACAAAGGTAAACGTGGGCTGCGGCTCAACTTTAAAATCTTCGATCTGTCCCGGCCCATAGGGTTCGATATTGGATTGTTCGAGCGCTTCCCGGTAAATCTCATTACCCAGGATTTCGACAGCATCTTCTAAGAGCGCCGCTTCGCCGCCGATATAGTTCACCAGAATGCGATAAGGAACCTTGCCCTTACGAAAACCGGGAATGTTGATGCGCTTCGCCAGGTTGCGAGCAGCAGTTTGTTTGGCCTGTTCCAACCGGTCATTATCCAGTTCGACAGTAAAACGAGCGGTATGGTCTGGGAGACGTTCAGTTTGAGTATTCAAGGGTAATTCCTTCGTAGAGGCAGGCTCTCGCTGTGTTTATTATAACACTGGGAAAAGACGAATAGCATAAGTTTTATATGAGATGTTAAAGGCGCATTCAGCGCCTTATAACACAACTATGGGGAAGGCGGGACTCGAACCCGCACGGATAAACCACATGATCCTAAGTCATGCGCGTCTGCCAATTCCGCCACTCCCCCAGAAGCAGCAATTATTCATTATTATAAGGAACGGTTGTGTCCCTCACAAGGGCTAATCAGTTCCCTTGAAACTATGCAGAGAAGCGAGGTCTTCTACCCCGGCCTGTGACAGAATCATGGTGATAATAAGCTGGGCAAACCGAAACAGGCTCTCCATTTGCTGAATGCGTTCCACATAGAGTTCAGCCAACTGCTGGTCATCCGGGGTCATGGTGGGCATGGCATTGGACAGCCGGGCGATATTGTCCTGCATCACATGCAGCGCCCGTTCCACGTCACGCATTTCGCGCCCCGCCAGGATATTGGAGATAATCTGCCAGAAGTCGGTTTCCGCTTCGTAATACTTCCGCCGCCCGCCCTTCCCCCGCACCCAGACCTGGCGCACCATGCCCATGTGTTCCAGGGTGCGCAGGTTCATACTCACGCTGGCTTTGGAAATATCCAGCAATTCCAGCAGATCGTCCAGGCTTAAGGGTTCGGGACTGAGCAGCAGCGCGCCATAAAGCTGCCCCATGACTTTGCTGAAGCCAAAATAACCGGAAAGCTGTCCCAGCCCATCCAGCATACTATTCTGCGCCACGCGCAAATTGGCCTCCGTAGGAGGATGCCCGTTACTGGTTGGCTCGGACGGTGACATAAACTAAACCTCAGCGGATGACGTACACAATGTACTAAATTTCTTGAACATCTTAATATAATCGTAGCACTAACGCCAGGGGAATACAACGTTTAATCTCATGCAAAGCCTATTCATACCGTAGGGCATCAATCGGATTTAACGACGCGGCCCGATTGGCCGGATAAATGCCAAAAAACACGCCAATCAGCACCGAAATGGCCGTTGCCAGCAGCACACTGGAAAGCTGCACACTGGCCGACAAATCCGGCAGCGCCGCCCGCAGTGCGAGCGTTCCGCCCGTTGCCAGCAAAATGCCAATGACCCCGCCGACCAGCGCCAACGAAGTTGCTTCTGTCAGGAATTGCAGCAGAATATCCCCTTTTTGCGCACCGACGGCCTTCCGCAAACCAATTTCCCGCGTGCGTTCTGTGACCGTCACCAGCATAATATTCATGATGCCGATGCCGCCCACCAACAGCGAAATCCCGGCGATAATCGCCAGGAAAACCGTCAGCAGACCGAGGATGTTCCCCAGACTGTCCAGCAGTTCCGTTTGCGTGAACACCTGAAAATTGTCATCGTCTCGAAAGCTGATGCCCCGTTCCTCGCGCAGTGTTTGCCGAATCTGGTAGGCTGCCGCGTCTACGGTCTCCGCACTGCGCGCCTGAACCAGAATGTTACTCAACGGGCGTTCGCCCGACAGCACCCGCTCACCGCTCAAGCGCGTCTGCACCGTCGTCAGCGGCGCGATAATGACATCATCCTCGTTTGGCCCAAAACCCGCGCCACCGACGCGATTTAACACCCCTTCCACCCGAAAGGTGATCCCATCAATACGAATCGTCTGCCCAATCGGATACACATCCGGCAGCAGTCGTTCGACCATCTCCACGCCCAACACTGCCACCCGCGCCTGACTATCCCTCTCCGCCTGCGTGAAAAAACCGTCCGGCGATGATTTCCCGGTTACGTACCAACAGGTAATTAGCGGCAACGCCCTGCACTCGCGCGCTGATTTCGCGCCCCTCAAACGTCGTCGTGCGGGTCACATTGCGCTGCGGCATCACATAAAGCGCATCCGGCACGCGGAAAGAATCACTTAAGGCGCGGGCTTCATTCAGTGTCAGGCGTTCAGTCTGGCCGGTTTGGTCGGGTACGGGGAAGACTACCAATAAGTTTGTGCCAATTCCTAAAAACTGATCGCGCACATAACTTTCCACTGCCTGCCCCAACGACACCAGCACAATCACCGCCGCCACGCCAATCGTAATGCCAAGCATGGTCAGCGCAGAACGGAGCTTATTGCTCCGCAGCCCAATCATCGCTACCCGGACATTTTCCAGAAAACCAAACATGGTTATGCCTCTGCTCTCCGGTAGCTACTCAAACCGCAGCGCGTCAATCGGTTTCATGCGGGCCGCGCGACTGGCGGGATACAGGCCGAAGAAAATGCCGACAAAACTGCTGACAGCGGTTGCCAGCATCACAGCATCGGCGCTGACCGTAAGCGTTAAATCGGGGATCAGCGCCGTCCCAATCGTGGCGGCCACCCACCCCAGGCCGACCCCAATCATGCCACCGACGATGGACAGCACGATACTTTCAATGAGAAATTGCAGCAGAATGTCCCCACCCCGCGCGCCAACGGCTTTGCGCAAACCGATCTCCTGGGTGCGCTCCGTCACCGAAACCAGCATAATGTTCATAATGCCAATGCCGCCCACCAGCAGCGAAATCCCGGCAATCACGCCCAAGAAAACGGTCAAAATGCCGGTAATCTGCCGCAGCGAATCCAGCAAATCGGCCTGATTGATGATGCTGAAATCCTGTTCGCCCTGGAAAGTAATGTTATGCGCCTGACTGAGATACGCCTCAATTTCGCTGGCGGCCTCGTCCATGCGCTCCTGAGACACCGCTTCGACATAAAAAATGTCCACCCGGTAGCCACCGTCGCGGGTGCGGGCATGATCTAACCGGGTTTGTGCCGTTGTCAGCGGAATAAACACCACTTCGTTTTCGTCGCCAAAGAACCCACTGGCGCGCTCTTCCATCACTCCAATCACCGTAAATGTCCGGTCATTGATACGAATGGTTTTGCCTACCGGGTCAAAGTTTTTATCACCGAACAGCCGGTCAATGACCGTTGTCCCCAACACCGCCACCCGGCCAGCGCGATCCATATCCGCTGCCGTGATAAACGAACCCTCCCGCAGCGGCCAACTCCGCACTTCGGGGAAATTGGGCGTCACCCCACCAACGGCCAGCACCGTGCGTTCCGAGCCATAAACCACCGTGCCAAAAACA
>DATALK010000130.1:0-7118 GCA_036261085.1 Phototrophicaceae bacterium
GCCGAGATACTGGAACGCCATTGGTAGACCCAACACCGATTCAAAACTCGCCATTGTTGCCAGTGCCAGCACGGATAGATTGACGCCTTCGATGTGTCCGGCGCGAATGAGCGGTGTCGCCAGCGCCAGCACGGTCACAACAGCTAAGTTAAGCAGCAGTGCGCCGGAAGCAGTCTCTAATCCGCGAATAAGGCCCATGCGCCGCTGCCAGTTGGAAAGTTGCTGGCTGAGATTTTGCGCGCGTTCAATTTCGTTGGTTTGCTGTCCGTAGGCGACCACATCCGCGCTGCCCTGGATGCCATCCAGTAGCGCAACGTTAAGCTGGGCGCGGGTGGCAATGAGCGTTTTGCCGGTACTACGTGATAGTCCGTAAGTCAGCAGCGGTACGCCGATACCCGCCAGCGCTAAAAAGGTGAGAACCGCCAGCGCCAGTTGCACATCGTAAGCTGAGAGAAAAAGGCCGATTAGTAAGGCAATCAGTAGGGCGACGGCGGGCGGCGCGAGGACGCGCACATAAAAGTGTTCGAGCGTGTCAATATCAGCGACGATGCGCGCCAGTAAATCGCCGCTGCGGTAGTTGAGCAGGCGCGCCGGGGCCAGGGGTTCGAGGGCGGTATAAAACCAGACCCGCAGCCGGGCCAGCAGGCGAAAATTGGCTTCGTGGGACAGGTAGCGTTCGAGATAGCGGAAGACGCCGCGCGCGATGCCAAAAAAGCGCACGCCGACAATGGCGACCTGCAAATCCGCGATGGAGGGGCGCAGCGCGGCACGGGCGATGATGTAGGCTGAAGTGCCGAGCAGAGCGATACTGCTGGCAATGGTCAGCGTGCCAAGCAGGGCGGCCAGCAGCATCCAGCGCCAGAAGGGGGCCGCGAGTTTGAACAGTCGCCAGAAAATGTGCCGGTTGGTCATAAAATACTCAACGCAAAGAGCGCAAAGAAGCAATCCCGCAAGCGGGAGGCTTCGCACAGGCGCAAAGAGTGTGTCATCAGGTTCCTCCGGCGTAGGCGGTGACAAGCTGGCGGTAGATGCCGTTCTGCTGTAATAAGGTGTCGTGTTGGCCGGATTCCACCACCTGGCCGCCGTCAATGACGAGGATACGGTCAGCGCAGCTGATCGTACTCAAGCGATGCGCAATCAGCAGAGCGGTGCGACCAACGAGCAGTCTGTTAATCGCGGTTTGCAAGGCGGCTTCGGTTTTCGGGTCGAGATTGGCTGTCGCTTCGTCCAGGATGAGCAGCGGCGCATCGCGGATAAAAGCGCGTGCCAGAGCGAGGCGCTGCGCTTGCCCGCCGCTGAGACGCGCGCCACGTTCCCCAATGAGGGTGTCGTAACCCTGCGGCAGCGCCAGGATAAAATCGTGGGCGTTGGCCTGCTGCGCGGCGGTCATCACTTCGGTTAAGGTTGCCCCCGGTTTGCCAAACCGAATATTATCGGCGACGCTGGTGTTAAACAGATACGGATTTTGGGATACCCAGGCAATTTGTTCGCGCCAGCGATCCGCCGATAGCTGGGTTAGTGGTAAACCATCTACGGTGATTTGTCCGCTCTGGGGTTCGATAAATCGTAACACTAGTTGGGTAATGGTGGTTTTACCGCCGCCGCTGGGGCCAACGAGCGCCACATGTTCGCCGGGTTTGATTTCAAACGCGAGACCGTTGAGGGCGGGCCGTTCGCCATAGTGATAGCTGATGTTTTCAAAGCGGAGGTGAAAATGCAGCGGCGGTAGGGGAACGTCTGTGACCGGAGCGACTTCCGGTGCGGTTGCCAGCACGTCAAAAATGCGCTGCGCAGCAGTCACGCCCGCCACGCCGGAATGAAACCGGACGCCGAGCGTGCGCAGCGGCAGGTAAAACTCCGGCGCGAGAATTAACACAAACAGGGCGCGTTCAAAGTCCAGTCTGCCGTGCAGCAGCCGTAGTCCAATTTCAACGGCGATGATGGCGGTGCTGATGGTAGCGACCATCTCCAGCACCAGCGCCGAGAGAAAGGCCACACGCAGCACTTCCAGTGTGGTCTGGCGGAATTGGTCGCTGATGTGTCCAATGATTTCAATTTGCGCGCGGCTGCGCCCGAAGATTTTGAGCGTGGTCAAGCCTTGCAGCACGTCGAGAAAATGTGCGCTGAGATGGCTGAGGGTTTTCCACTGCCGCCGGTTGAGTGCGCCCGCCGCTTTGCCGATCAGAATCATAAAAAACGGAATCAGCGGCGCGGTAAATAACAAGACCAGCCCGGAGAGCAAATCAATCGGAAACACCAACAGCAGCATAGTTAAGGGGATGAGTGCGGCCAGCGCCAACTGCGGCAGGTATTCGCGCAGGTAAGCGTCCAGCGCTTCAATGCCCGTCGTGGCCGTGTTGACGAGTTCGCCGCTGCGTTCGCCCTGTGTATAGGCCGGGCCAAGTGCCAATATGTGCGTATAGAGTTGGTCGCGCAAATCCGTTTTGACGGTTTCGGCCATGTTTTGGGCGGCAACTTCGCCACCCCACAGCAGCAGCGCGCGGAATAGCCCCACACCAGCCAGCGCAACCAGCAAACCGGCGATGTCGTTTAAAGTCGCGCTCCCCAAGAAGACAAGGTTAATGCTGCGACTCAATAAAAACGCCTGGGCGACCAGCAGAAATCCGGCGCATAACCCCAGACTCACCGTGAGCGCCAGCGTAGCGCGGCCAATTTTTAGTCGTTTTTCGATGTGCATAACAATAAAACCCCACCAGAGACATCAAGGGCGTTCGTTGGAACGCCCCAGAGTAGTTCTATCATAAGCTGGTACGGACACGATATATTGTGTCTGTACCTAAAATTATCTAATAATGCACATCCTGCTTGGTGATGCGCTTGCGGAAAACCCAGTAGGTCCAGCCCTGGTAGAGCAGCACAATCGGCACAAAGATGAGCGCAACAACGGTCATGACCTGTAAGGTGTACGGACTGGACGACGCATTTTCAATCGTTAAATCCCAATCGTGATTCAGATTGGAGATAATCAGGCGTGGATACAGGCCGGAGAAAATCGTAAAAATGGACAGCGCCAGGGTAACACCCGAAGCGATAAAGGCCCAGCCATGCCGCCGTTCCCGGATGAAGTAGCCGATAGACAGCAGGGCGGCAAACGCGCCCAGCGGTGCGATGCCGGGGTTGACGCCTAACTTCTGGAAAATGTCAGTGGAGGCATAGCTGGCAACCACAAAGACCAGGATAACAACAACGGTGGGAATCCACAGCCGGGTGGCCGTTTTGTGCGCCTTTTCGGCCATTTCGCCTTCGGTTTTCAGGCTGAGGAACAGGGCGCCATGCAGTGTAAAGGCGGCCAGGGAGGCGACCCCGCTCAACAGTGAATAGGGGCTGAGTAAATCCCAGAAAGTGCCGACGTAATTCATGTCGGCGTCAATCGCCACGCCGCGCGCCAGATTACTGAGGGCGACACCCCACAGGATGGCGGGAACCAGACTGCCGATAAAAATCATCCAGTCCCACAGATTCCGCCAACCGGGACGTTCATCTTTACTGCGGAATTCAAACGCCACGCCGCGCAGAATGAGCGTGATGAGCAGCAGGAACAGCGCCAGGTAGAAGCCGCTGAACATCGTGGCATACATCTGCGGGAAAGCGGCAAACATCGCGCCGCCCGCCGTCAGCAGCCAGACTTCGTTGCCATCCCAAAACGGCCCGATGGAATTGATAATAATCCGGCGGTCATCATCATTTTTGCCCAGGAAGGGGAGCAGAACGCCGACGCCGTAATCAAAGCCTTCCAGGAAGAAAAAGCCGATAAACAGAACCGCAATCAAAATGAACCATAAGGTGTTGAGTTCCATTTTTCATTCCTCCTAGTAACTCGCAGCGGGTGCGGGTTGGACTTCTTCTGGCAGTGGGGTGGGGTCAGCATCCGCGCGGGCGAACTTCGCCAGCAGGTAGATGTCTGCGATCATCAACACGCCGTACACCAGCGTGAAGCCGACCAGCGAGAGCAGCACAATTTCGGGCGCAACATTGGGCGAAACCGCGTCGTCAACCCGCTGCAAGCCAAACACAATCCAGGGCTGGCGTCCGAGTTCGGTTAGCAGCCAGCCAGCGGTGTTGGCAAGGTAGGGCAAAAAGATCATAAATGGTAGCAGGCGCAGGAAGCGCGGCGATTTATCCAGCTTTTTCTGGATGACGCTGTACAGGCCAAACAGCGCCAGCGCGATCATCAGCATTCCAGCCCCCACCATCAAGCGGAAGCTCCAGTAGGAAATGGCAATTGGCGGGACATAGTTGCCGGGGCCGTAGGTGGCTTCGTATTCGGCTTGCAGGTCATTGATGCCCTTGACTTCGCCCTCGAAGCGGTTGTAAGCCAGGAAACTGAGCAGGCCAGGAACACGGATGGAGAACACATCTTTGCGTCCGGGTTCATCGCCAATCGTAAACAACGACATGGAGGCCGGGCTTTCGCTGTCCCACAAGGCTTCGGCGGCGGCCATCTTCATCGGCTGCGCCTTGACCATGTGCTGGGCCTGCTGGTGGCCGATCATGGCGACCATGATGGAGCCGATCAAACCGTAGACAATCGCCCACTGGGCCGAGCGGCGGAACAGGGCCGTGTTCTTGCTCTGACGCAGCAGATGCCACGCGCTGATGCCTAACACAAAAAAGGCGGCGGTGGTGATGCCGGAGAACAGCACATGCGGGTACTGCACAATGACATGGGGGTTGGTGATGAGCGCGATAAAATCGGTCATCTCGGCGCGGCCATTCCGCAGTGCGTAACCCACCGGTTCCTGCATGAAGGAGTTAGCGATCAAAATCCATAGGGCAGACAGATTCGAGGCGATAGCGACCAGCCAAATGGACGCCAGATGGACACGCTTGGGCAGTTTATCCCAGCCGAACGTCCAGACACCCAGGAACGTCGACTCGATAAAGAAGGCCATCAGCGCTTCAATCGCCAGCGGCGCGCCGAAGATGTCTCCGACAAAGCGGGAGTATTCCGACCAGTTCATGCCGAACTGGAACTCCTGCACGATGCCGGTAACAACGCCCATTGCAAAGTTAATGAGGAAGAGTTTTCCCCAGAACTTAGTCATGCGTTTATAGGTTTCGTCGCCAGTCCGAACGTATTGGGTTTGCATGATGGCAATCAGGATGGACAAACCCAGGGTGAGGGGAACAAAGAAAAAATGGTATATGGTTGTGACTGCGAACTGTAAACGGGCTAAATCAAGATTAACCACAAGGACAGCTCCTATTCTAAAAAATACTCAATATCCGAAGGTGCTACTCAATATTAATGAGGGTGATGAGATTAATGGCATGACATTTATCTGTAATTGGGGATGACGAATATCATAAAAGCATATAGAATAAATTTCATTTTGTATTGCGAATAAGTTATTAATGATTTTTCAGATGGGCGGACGGGTGGAAATAATAAATGCTGTTGTGTTGTTGACAACTCCTTTTTCCAGGATGCCTATTTGTGTTAGATAATGACTATAAAGGCTATAATATATCAAATGCGATAGCGATCTGAGGGAAGCCAAACAGGATGAGCAACGAACAAAAACCTTTGCTGGCGCCGCCAATTTGGAAAAGCGTTATACACATTCCTTCGGTATTATTAATTGTTATCTTGGTTCTGGTTTTCGGGATTCTTGCGTCTTTGTTACTTATATCTACCAATATTGGAAAAAATCCAATTCTTGTCACTGTAGTTTTTAATCCGACAGCTACTTATGAACCACCAGGTTTTACTCGAACCAATGTAACCTATATATCGTCGCTGGCCTCGGCTACACCTGCCGCGACACCATTTGATCCGCTGTGGGAATATCCCCCGTGTTCTGATGTCGTATCCAGCACTGAAGACAAGATCGTATTTCGCATTTGGCTGCAAAGAAGTATGGAGTTATTCCGAATGGATGGTGACGGAGGAAATATTTGCAGTCTAACCAAAGATAATTTTGTGGATGACCAGCCGAAATGGTCGCCAGATGGTCAGCAAATTGTTTTTGTGTCCACCCGTGATGGTTATGGCATTTATACGATGGTGGCTGATGGCACCAATATCACACGGCTGACAACCGGTGGTTCGGCGTACTCCTTCCCCGCGTGGTCGCCTGACGGCCAGCAAATCATCTTTCAGGCGACCATAGACGAAAAATTTGATTTGTATGTGATGAATGCTGACGGTACGAAACTGCGCAATTTGACCAATGATCCGCGCTTGGACATCAGTCCGGCGTGGTCGCCTGATGGGCAATACATTACTTTTGCCTCGGATCGTACCTTTAATCCCTTTATTCCTAATCGGCTATCTCAAGAAGACAACTATGAAATTTATCTGATGGACAGCGAGGGATTAAATGTTCAGCGTTTGACCAGTAATGATGTTTTGGACGCTTTTCCGGCCTGGTCGCCGGATAGTCAGCGGATCACCTTTGTATCCCATTACCAGGAAATTTACGTGATGAACAAGGACGGCTCCGGGCTTCAGTTCCTTACTAATGGAGATATGCCTGTGTGGTTGCTAGATGGTCAGCGGATTATTTTTACTTTGGGTGGTGTCCCCAATGTTATAAATATTGATGGGACAGGATTGAAACAACTTTCGACCTTTAGCAGCGAATATTTTGATTATTGGACAGCCCACTAGGGGGCAAGGTTCATTCATGACTCCCAAACAGCAAGCGTTACTACTCGTTTTGATTCAGTTCGTGTTGTTCGCGGTGTTGGCCGGGGCGCTGTTCCTGCTGCCGATGGGCCAGGTGGTTTGGGTGCGAGGGCTGGGTCTGGCGCTGGCGGTGAGCGGACTAGGTGTTGTTTTCCTGGCGCTGTGGACGTATTACCGCGTGAATGGCGCGCTGGTCAATGTCTCGCCAGAGCCGGACAGCGGCGCGCAGTTGGTGGAACGCGGTATTTATGCCCGCGTCCGGCATCCGATTTATCTGGGTGTGATTCTGGCCGGAGTGGGCGCAGCACTGGCACACGGGCATGGTGTTCCCATCGTAATCGCTGCAACTTTGATCCCCTTTTTTACGTATAAATCCATGTTTGAGGAGAACTGGCTGGCGCAGGTCTATCCCGGTTATGGAGCCTATCGCCAGCGAGCCGGACGGTTTTTACCCCACTGGCGTAAA
>DATALK010000137.1:0-8375 GCA_036261085.1 Phototrophicaceae bacterium
GTGGATGTGATTGTGGGCAACCCGCCGTTTCTGGGCGATAAAAAGATGCGGGGCGAACTGGGCGACGAGTATGTCAACGCGCTGCGGAAGCTGTACGAAGGGCGCGTACCGGGCGGGGCAGATTTGGTGTGTTACTGGTACGAAAAAGCGCGGACACATATCGAACAGGGGAAAGCCAAACGCGCCGGGCTGCTGGCAACGAACTCAATACGGGATGGCTCAAGTAACAAAGTGCTTCAGTCTATAAAAAAGACCGGTGACATTTTCATGGCCTGGAGTGACCGTGATTGGATATTAAACGGGGCAGCAGTACGGGTCTCGATGGTGGGATTTGATAATGGAGCAGAAAGTAAAAGAGTTTTGGATGGGCAAACTGTTGGTGTCATTAATTCAGATTTGACAGCTAAGATTGATGTAAATGCCACAACAGCTTTGTCCGAAAATTCTGGATTATGCTTTCTTGGTATGATGAAAGCCGGGCCATTTGACATTGATGCCAAGACTGCACAGGAGATGTTAATGGCGACAAACGCCAGTAGCAAATCTAACCGTGATGTTGTCAAGCCGAGAATGAATGGGCAGGACATAACGGGAAAACCAAGCAATACTTGGATTATTGACTTTGGGGTGTCAACCTCTGAACAAGAAGCCTCACTTTATGAAATGCCATTTAAATATGTGTACACACATGTAAAGCCAGTTAGAGACAACAACCGCGATGAGAGAATGAACATAAATTGGTGGCTTTACGGTAGGCCACGTCCTAATTTACGCGAAGCTATTCAAAATTTGAAACGCTGTATCGTAACACCAGAGGTTGCTAAACATCGGATTTTTGTCTGGTTGGATACTAACATCATCCCTGACCATACCTTACATGTTGTTGCACGAGATGATGATTATATGTTTGGGGTGCTTCATTCCCATGTTCATGAAGTGTGGTCATTAAGTATCGGTTCCTGGATGGGTAAAGGGAATGACCCGCGCTATTCATCATCTCGAACATTTGAAAACTTCCCGTTCCCCTGGTCGCCGGGGCAAGAGGATATAGGCAGCGCGGAATATGCGGCCATCGCGGCGGCGGCGAAGTGTTTGCATGAGGAACGCGCGGCGTGGCTGAATCCACCCGGAGCAAGCGAGAAGGACTTAAAAGACCGGACGCTGACGAATTTGTATAACGCGCTGAATGTATGGCGCGGCAAAGAGAAAATGAAGGTCAAAGACGCGGCGGGGGATTTTGCGCCCCGGCTGGATGAATTACACACGGCGTTAGATCGGGCGGTGGTCGCGGCGTATGGCTGGCCGGAGGCGGTGCTGGCGGACGAGGAAGACATTTTGCGGCGGCTGCTGGCGTTGAATCTGGAGCGGGCGGCGCGGCAAGGCGCGGACACAGAGGCGTAAGACGCCAAAATTGCCGGGGCGCTTTTGGCAACCTGCGTCCAGGCATCAAGTTAAGCATTTTGGCCGCCAGAGGCTCAAAGCCCTCTGGCTGAATCCAACAGTTAAGCCCACTGAAGGGGCTGGTGAATGCTTAACGAGTATCTTATCAGCCCCTTTAGGCGGCTTGGTTTTTCGGGTAGCCCTGGGTTTTGAACCCAGGGCGGCGCAGCGGCGCGGCTTAGGTTGCTATGCCGGGGTGCGGCTTGCCACCACCCTGCATCCTACTTCCCCGCGTCACATTATGTAATAATTATCGTAATTCTACCTGCTCTCACCTGTTTATCAGGCGGCGAATGTCTTTTCGGCCCCGCCGTCCCGTTTTGTTTTCAGCGGGTGTGTATTATACTCTTCGCGGTATCCGCTCGATTGTTAAACCTGGAACAGTATGCTGCCCACCACACGCCTGGCCCTGAAAGCCGTCCTGTTTGATCTGGACGACACCCTGATTGACCACCAACAAAGTTTTCGCGGCGCACTCCGCCGCTTATGGGACACCTATCCGGTTTTTAAGCAAAAGCCGTTTGCGACGCTGGAAACGCTGCATTCGCAGTTGTTGGAAGCGCTGCACCAACAGGTGTTAGCCGGACAATTGACGTTTGAAGCCTCGCGGCGCAAGCGCTTTTTTGAACTGTTTTTACGTTACGGCGTCAAACTCTCCCAGACCGATGCCGAAGCCGCCAGCGCGGTTTACCGGCAGGCATATCTGGCCGCCGAATGCCCCATTCCCGGCGCAGTAGCTTTCCTCGACTATTTACGCGGCCAGGGGATTGCCATTGGCGTGATTACCAACAGCACCACCGTTGAGCAGTACGATAAAGTCCGGCGCTGCGGCTTGCACCACCTGATTGATGAACTGGTGATTTCGGAAGAAGTAGGCGTGATTAAACCCAACCCGGCCATCTTCCAGTTAGCCTTATCGCGGTTGGGCTGTCACCCGGAAGACACGGTGATGATTGGCGATTCGTGGGAGTGTGACATTGTGGGCGCTTTGGGGGCGGGCATTCCGGCCCTGTGGTTAAACCGGTATGCGCGCCCCTGTCCTGACGCGCGTTTCGCCCAGGAATTTCACGGTTACGAGCCGCCCGAAATGGTAGTGGCCGCGATTTTAAAAACCATCACGCGCGTCTAGGCGGGACGGTGCTGCGGCTAAAACACCTTACGCCAGGTATAACCCACATAGGCTTCGGTGAAACCAACCGCCTCATAAAATTCGTTGGCCGGAATCGCATCCCCCGTCCCCACGTAAACCGCTGTCGCGCCGAGCGCTTGCAGCCGGTGCAGCCCTTCCGCCATCAGCGCCCGCGCCAGTCCGTGACGGCGATGATCGGGATGGGTGCAGACCGGTTCCACAATGCCGCGCCGATTCGCCTCATCGTAGGTAAAGCCAAGATGTGCGGCAAAAGAACCGGCCAGCGCTTCCGCCACCAGCTGCAAATCGGCACGGAACGAGGGCGCGCAGGCAGCAAACGTCGCAAATTCCGCGCCGGTGTGGAAGGTGCGATTAAACGCGGCGTTTAAAATATCGGCAATCCCCTGCGCATCGTGGGTATCCTGAGGGCGAATCAAACGCATCACATAACCGTCAGCGACAACCACTTTCGGCAGTGGTTGGCTGCCCAAACGCAGTCGGCGCATGACCCCTGACCAGGGCGTTTTTTCGTAGCCCCGCTGCGCCAGCAAACGACGGCGCGGCGAATCATACTCCTGCACAAAAAATTCAACCCGGCGCTGCTTGCCATCATCTGTCCGCACAGCCAGATGCTGTTCCGCCCAGGCAATCATGTCCACCTCGATTAAATGGCGATAATCCGGGTGCAGTTCCAGCCAGGCATCCCCCCGGCCTTCGGGATGCACAACGCCCACTAACTGGCCCACTTCCGTTTCCCACAGATGAACCATATCCAGCGCTTGGGTATGGGTTGGGACGATATTGTGCATATGCCAGCCTTCCCAACGGCGAATCTCCCAATTGAAATCAGTGGGTGTGATTGGATACGTTTCGATGAGAAATTGACGCACCTTCCAGAAGTCGGCTTCACCCTGGTAAGACCGGTCTAAAATTCGAATTGCTGTCATCGTATCCCCCTTCGGATGGCTAAAAATAAAAAAGCCCCAGGCAGTCCGCCTGCGGCCTTCAACTGGCAAAGGTGGCCGGGAATCATTGGATTTGAGCTAAAGCAGGCGCAAAGCGACCACCAGCCGCGTCCCAAGTGGGTCGGATGGTAACAACAGGTCGTGGTGATCTATCGCCTACTGAATCATGGGGTGTTTTGTACTCCTTACCGGACAAGTGTACCGGAAATCAATGGGGTGGGCAAGGGTCAAGAGGGGTATTTGTTGGCATGATCCCGCCGGGAAAAGGCAGAGCAACCCCATTCTATTGAGGGGTTTGCTCTGTTAGGGGATCATGGCTGGCGCGCTACACGCGCATTTCCGCTTCCAGTTCCAACACCGGGTTAAAGACCAGCGCGTCTTCATCGGACTTGCGGAACTGCATGGCATACAACCGGGCGTACAGGCCGTTCTGCTGCATCAGTTCGTCATGTGTGCCCAGTTCAACAATCCTGCCGCCTTCCAGGACAGCGATGCGGTGCGCGACTTTGATGGTACTCAGTCGGTGGGCGACAATGATGGTGGTGCGGTGCTGCATCAACCGATCCAGCGCTTCCTGCACCAGACCTTCGGACTCATTGTCCAGCGAACTGGTGGCTTCATCCAGTAACAGAATGGCGGGGTCTTTCAGGATGGCGCGGGCGATAGCGATCCGCTGGCGCTGCCCGCCGCTCAGGTTCATGCCACGTTCACCCACAACGGTTTCGTATTGGTCGGGAAAAGCCATAATAAAATCGTGGGCGTTGGCGGCCTGGGCTGCCGCGATTAATTCCGCGTCCGAAGCATCCAGACGGCCATAGAGAATATTGTCGCGAATCGTGCCGCCAAAGAGAATGGTTTCCTGTGGCACAATGCCGATCTGTTCCCGCAGGCTGGCCTGGGTCACGCCGCGAACATCGTAACCATCAATCCGAATTTCCCCGGCGGTAGGGTCATAAAAGCGGGGAATCAGGTTGAGAATGGTACTCTTGCCCGCGCCGCTGGGGCCTACTAACGCCAGAATTTCTCCGGCGCGGATGTTCAGCGATACATCCTGAAGGACGGGCGCTTCCCCATCGTAGGTAAAAGCCACCTGATAGAATTCAATCTGACCGCGCGCCGCAGGCAGCCCAAGGGCATGGGATTCATCTTCAACCGTTGGCCGCGTGTCCAGAATTTCAAACACCCGCTGGACGCCACCGAGCGCCGCGCTGAGTTGCGCGTACAACCCGCCCAAGCCCGCCAGACTGGTCGCAATAGTAATGCCATACATCAGGAAACCGGTAATCATCGCAGCCGTTAATCGTCCGGCAATCACTTCGTGGCCGCCATACCACACAATCGCGGCAATGGAGCCAAAGCCCAGGAACAGCATCACCGACCCAAATAACGAGTTATAGACGGCCATCTTCAGCGAGGCCCGGAAGGTTTTTTCCATCGCGGTGTTATAGCGCTGGGTTTCGTAGCCTTCCCGTCCGAAACTTTTCACCACGCGGATACCTTGCAAGCCTTCTTCGGCCACCACCGTTGAATCGGCCAACTGGTCTTGAATCTGAACGCTGCCTTTCTGAATGCGCCGCCCAAAGGTAAAGGCGACGAGGATCAGCACCGGCACGAGCGCCAGGATAAACAGGGTAAAACTGGCATTCATGCTGAGGACAATGACCACTGAACCGACCAGGGTCAGGATTTGACTCAGGAAAGAGGTGATACTGGAAGTCAGCATGGTACGCATCTGGGTGACATCACTCGACAAGCGGGATACCAGATCACCCACACGCCGAACAGCGTAAAAGTCGAGTGAGAGTCGTTGCAGATGCGCGTAGAGCGATGTGCGCAGGTCTAACACAATCCGCTCACCAATAAACGCCAGCAGATAGGACTGGACAAAACTGAAAGCCGCCTGGAACAGAAACAGCCCAATCATCAGTGCCGCCAGCAGATTGACCATCGTGTCATCCTGGGCCTGGGCAATGGTATCTAACAGGCGCACAATCACCGCCGGAAACGCCAGCCCAAACCCCGTCGAAAAGACCAGGGCGACAATTGCCAGCAGCATCCGGCCAAGATACGGTTTTAAATACCCCAGCAGCCGCCGCCAGTTAACGGAATTCAGGGAAACGGCGGGCTGATTTTCGCTATTGACTTCGGTTTGTGCCCGGCGGCCATTGGAACGTGCTTGCGGCATGTGATTTTCCTTTCCGATTTTGCCCCGGATCACCGGGTTTCTGAAACTGCGAGTACACCATACCGGGGCTAAGTAAACTCAGTTTAAACAGCCATTAGGAACAGAAGCCTTACATCCAACAATGGCGCGCCGTTTAAATTCAGTTTACGGAAAGGCGTTATGCTGAGTTGCATCTAGAATAGAAACCAGCGGGGCTGTTCGTCAGGGTTTTGGACGCCGCTTGGCTAGAACGTGTTTGAAAATTAGAAGTCTTACCTCACCCCCTCTCTCCATAGTATAGTTTAGGGGACGACAGTTTTAAGGGTATGTCGATCCCCACCCCCCGGCCCCCTCCCCATTGCATGGAGAGGGGGTGCAAGAGAGGTCATGATGGGCCTAAAAGTCCCCTCCCCGCTGCGCAAGGAGGGGATTGAGGGGTGGGGACTGCACCAATATCAAAAGTGTCGTCCCGTGAAATAGTATCAAGAAGGAGAAACGAGCGCAGCGACGACGCGAATGGGGACACATGTCCCCTGAGCGGAGGGGTGAGGTTGCTTCTCAAGTCGTCTAATCTCAGTGAATCACGGATTCGCATTGTTAGCCCTCATCCCCCACCCCTTCTCCATGAGGGAGAAGGGGAGAAATACTTAGGACTTGTTTTTAAGTCCCTCGCCCTGAGGGAGAGGGACGCTACGCAGGGGTGAGGGCAAAATCGTGATTCACTGAATCTGAATTTCCAAAGACCCTCTAGAGAAATGATCAGGTTCAATGAGCAAAGTGATGATTGTGGACGATGATCCCCATATTCGAGAGTTAGCCCGTGTGTTTTTGCAGACCGAAGGGTTTGACGTTTATGAAGCGGTTGACGGCGTAGATGCCCTGGCGCAGTTTGAGACGACCCGCATGGATTTGGTCATTCTCGACATTATGATGCCCAACATGGACGGCTGGGAATTGTGCCGCCAACTGCGCGCGGCTTATGACATCCCACTGCTGATGCTGACCGCCAAAGGCGAGACCAGTCAGAAAATCAAAGGGTTTGAGTTAGGGACAGATGATTATCTGGTCAAACCTTTCGAGCCGCTGGAACTGGTCGTGCGCGTCAAAGCGCTGCTCAAACGCTACCGCATTGCGACCTCCCAGACGGTTCAGGTGGGGGAACTGGTGATGAATCACAAAACCTTTGAAGTGGCCGCCGCAGGTGAAAATATCACTCTGCCGCTGAAAGAGTTTGAACTATTGTTTAAGCTGGCAAGTTATCCGGGGAAAACCTTTTCCCGCGATCAACTGATTGAAGACATCTGGGGCTATAGCTACGAAGGCAACGAGCGCACCCTAGATGTGCATATCAACCGGCTGCGCGATCGGTTTCCCGAAGCGCAGTATTCCTTTAGAATCCGTACCATTCGCGGCTTGGGGTATCGGATGGAGGTGGAATCCTGAAAAATCACGAAAAAGTTCGAGGTTTTCTCTGGTTGATGGTCGTGATCGCCATCCTGTCGGTGAATTTCAGCCTCGCGTTTTTGCTGACCGGTTGGGTGTATGCGCAGCTGCACCTCTCCCTGCCACCACTTGTCATGCAGGTGTTTAACTCCATCGGCGGCCTGGTGATTACCGGGCTGCTCGTCACCGCAACCACCCGTTGGTTCCGACCCCAGATTACCGACGGCGAAAACCGGGTTTATGGCCCCATTATTGACGCCCTCCAGCGCATCGCCAAAGGGGATTTCAGCGTTCGGGTAGACAGCGCCTTTGGACAGCGTGCTCCATCCCAGCGGGTTTTGGGAGAATTGGTTAACAGTGTGAACCAAATGGCCGCCGAACTCAACCAGATGGAAACGCTGCGCCAGGAATTTATTTCCAATGTCTCCCACGAAATTCAATCACCCTTGACTTCTATTCGGGGCTTTGCCCAGGCGTTACAAAACGATCACCTGAGCGCTGATGAGCGGCAGCGCTATCTGCTGATTATCGAGGCTGAAAGTACCCGGCTTTCCCGGTTGACCGATAACCTGCTGAAGCTGGCCGCCTTAGAAGGTGAGCAGGTGAAATTCGAACCTAAAACCTACCGGTTGGACAAACAAATTCGCAACCTGATTTTGGCCTGCGAACCCCAATGGACGGCAAAAGCGCTGGAGATAGATGCCGCCCTCGATCCCGTTGAAATTACGGCGGATGAAGACCTGTTGAGTCAGGTCTGGATTAATCTCATTCATAACAGCGTTAAATTTACGCCCGAACGGGGCAAAATCAGCGCCGAGTTGCAGCAGCAAGATCATCAGATCCAATTTCGCATCACCGACACCGGCCCAGGTATTGCCCCCGAAGACCAATCTCGGATTTTTGAACGTTTTTATAAAGCCGATAAATCCCGCACGCACGCCACCAACGGCGGCAGCGGCCTCGGTTTGGCGATTGTGCAAAAAATTATTGAACTGCATCATGGCACGGTCACGATCAGGAGTGAACCGGGACAGGGGGCCACTTTCACGGTATTGCTCCCGCCCCCATAGCCGCCCCAATTTACCAACCGGACCACGCTAGGTTCTATTGACGTTTTATACCCAGGCCGCGTTTTGGAATCATCGGACGCGATAAATCGCGTCCCTACCGCATGGTATCTTTTTGGTAGGGACGGCATTCATGCCGCCCGCTTGTTATCCAATGGTACGCTTTG
>DATALK010000139.1:0-6948 GCA_036261085.1 Phototrophicaceae bacterium
CTGTACGCCTACAGCACCCCACGCATTACGCCGCTGTACCGCTTCAATTGGGTTAGCCCGGACTTGATTCAGGCGGTGGAAGCGCGCCGGGAAGGGGAACGCCCCGTGCTGGTGATTGTCGCGGGCGGCGATGTCCGCTGGCGTGCTTTTGGCCCGTTGATGGCAAGCACCAGCCCGTATCTCGACAGCCCCATTGTGGCCGCCTGGGATACGCAGGTCGCTGGCGTGCGCGACCAAATCCTCGCGCGTTTCCCGGATCGGCAGGTGATCGAAATGGTGGCCGAACGCAACCGCGCCTGTTTTGGCACGGTGATGGAAGCCGATGCCTGTTTTGGCGCGTCGGTGGCGGAGAACCAGTAAATCCTATCGTCAAAAAACGACGGAACCCGTTACAATACAGAGGGAACGCCAGTTAATTCAGGGGGGCCATGATGAGCCGCATTTTTATCAACTACCGCCGCCAGGACAGTGAAGGCTACGTGGGCCGCCTGTACGATCATCTGGCGCAGCACTTTGAGCGTAACGACCTGTTTATGGATGTGGATAACATCCCCCCCGGCGCCGATTTTGTCCAGGTGTTGGAGGAAGCCGTCACCGGTTGTGATGTGTTGATCGCCGTCATTGGCCCGCAGTGGGGTGTTTGCACCGACGAGGCCGGAGCGCGGCGGCTTGACCAATGGAATGACTTCGTGCGCATCGAAATTGCGACGGCGCTGAAACACAATAAGCTGGTCATTCCCGTGCTGGTTGGGCGAGCGCGAATGCCCACACCCCCCGACTTACCGGATGATCTGCAACTGCTGGCGCGGCGCAACGCCATTGAACTCAGCCATCAGCGGTTTTCCTATGATGTCGAAAAGTTGATTAAAGCCATCAAAGACGCCGTTCCCGCCAATACTTCCTTTAAGCCCCAGCCCGGTTCCGAGGTGCTGCGCCAGAAAGAAGCCGCCATTAAAGCCGTGCGCGATGATCTGGTGAACGCCACCACCTCGCCGCTGTACCGGTTTCGCGTCGAAAATCGGCATTTCCCGGTGGTCGGCGAAGGCAGCGCGGACGCCAACATCATCTTCATTGGGGAAGCCCCCGGCAAAAATGAAGCGGCCAGCGGACGACCTTTTATTGGCCCGTCCGGCGATGTCCTGGCGGAGATGCTGCGCGGCATCAACCTCAAACGCGAAGATGTGTTTGTAACGAATGTCCTGCTGGATTTCCCCGGCAAACGCGACCCGCTGCCCGAAGAACTCGCCTTCTATGCGCCGTTTGTGGATCGGCTGATTGACATCATTCGCCCCGCCGTGATTGCCCCGCTGGGCGGTTTTGCCGTGCAGTACATCCTGAAAAAACTTGACCTGCCGGAAAAACGCGAGACCATCACGCAGCTACACGGCAAGCTGATTAAAACGCGGCTGCACTACGGCGAAATCCATGTCGTGCCTCTGTATCATCCGGCGGTGGTGCTGTACACGGCCAGCAAAAAAGACACGCTGCGACAGGACTTTGAGAAGCTGAAATTGTTTATCTGATGCCTACAGAAAGAATGTGACTCGTGGCGGAAATGCAATTTACAGAACAGGATGTGCTGCAACTGGCGCGTCAAGCCTACGAAACCGGGACAGCCACTTTTTCGATTGTGCCAGAAAACTGTGCGCTGCTGGTGATTGATATGCAGGATGAATTTGTCAAACCGGGTTGGGCGTCATGCTGGGTTCCCGAAGCGACCCGACAGGTGCCGCGCATCAAAACACTGGTGGATTGCTGCCGGGAACGCCGCGTACCGGTCATTTTTACGGTCTTTTCCCGAACGCATCAGTATCAGGATCGCCCGATGAGCGGCCACTTGATGCCTAATCGTTATAGTGACCTGCCGGTTGACCAATCTATGTATTTTGTAGAAGGTCATGTCTGGCACGAACTCGCGCCGCTGGATCATGAAATTATCATCCACAAACCGTCCTACGGCGCGTTTTATGATACGCCGCTGGAAACGATTCTGAAAAATATGGGCAAAGACACCGTCATTATCTGCGGCACACTGACCAATTACTGCTGCGGCACCACCGCGCGGCAGGCTTATGAGCGGAGTTTTAAAGTCGTTTTTGGCAGCGATGTCTGTTCAACGGACGATCCTGAAACTCAGGAACCGGAATTAAAAGTGTTGCGTAAAGGTTTTGCTCGCGTCCTGACTGCTGCCGAGATTATGGAACATCTCCGTTAAAATCATCTCCGGGGCGACTTCCTGTTGCCCCATTTTTGCCCAAATCACTGTTCAAACGCCCAACACAAATCGGATGTTCAGGGTATCATAGCAGGTGGAGGATCCATTATGCGCCACTCATACCTGTTTTTGACTCTGATCTGCCTGCTGTTTGCGCTGCCCACACTGTCCCTGACCGCGCAGGACACGCCCACCGCTTGGCCGGTAGAAACCCACTGCGTTGGTGAACCCACCACGCCACCGGAAGATTGGACGTTTCCCGGCGCGATTTTAATGACCGGCAATTTTGGCATTCATGCCGTCCATGCCGGATGGGATACGCCGCATGTGGTCGCGTTTTTGGAAAAGAACAACACTACTAACACAGCCGGGTTGTCACCAAATGGCCTCTGGTATGCAGTTATGCTAGGTGGAGTAAGACCTTCGGCATACAACAATCAAGTTGTACAGGTGGACGAGACAGGTATCATCGTCTACAGTACCTTAAACCCCCGTGAAAAATACTCGGTTAATTGGGACAATACATATGGTTATGTCGGGATGCAAGCATTGAAACCTAACTTTTTGTGGCTGGATAATGAGCATCTGGTATACACAAACGCTCTGCAAGGAGAGGGCATATCAGCAGCCATAATCAATCCTTTTTCTGGGGAATCTGACTTGCAGTATACAAATTGTGTTCAATGGACAGTAGCGTATTTGCAACCATCCCCGGATTGGTCAAGTTTTATCTATGATGCAAGTTTCAAGGGAAACGAGTGGACTTTAACGAGTGGGGATATAACCCAAACCCTGACGCCAGAAGGCAGTCCGTATATGAGAGTGATTTGGAAGCCCGATTCTTCGGCCTTTGTAGCTCAAAATATTAAATACGGCGTGGACTATGGCGAGCCAATTTTTTCGGATTTGGCTCTCTATAATGATAAACGACAGATTGACAGTGCAATCAGTAAAAATACTAGTATTCTAGATAATTCTGAGGCCTCTGTCCGAATAGACTGGTCACCGAATGGCCGTTATCTGGCATACATCGCGGGTGATAAAAAAGAACTGCATCTCGCGGATACACAAACCAAAACTGTTCGCAATCTATGTGTTTCGACTGACAGCCTCTCCTGGTCGCCGGATGGAAAGCAGTTGGCGCTGCTGAAAATGGGCGATTACAAACAGCGCCAGCAGCCAGTGCTGGTTTTTGATCTGGCGAGCGACCAGCTTCACACCGTTGCTTATCACAGCGGCAGCATCATCGGCTGGCGCGAGGATTGAGAAAAGGCATCATGAAATTTCCACACCTGTTTTTGACTCTGGTTGCCCTGCTGTTCGCGCTGCCCACACTGCCCATGACCGCGCAGGACACGTCCGCCGGTTGGCCCGTAGAAACGCGCTGCGTCGGCGAACCGACGACTCCACCGGAAGGCTGGACGTTCCCAGGCGCGATTTTGATGGGTGGCCCCTATGGTATACATGGGCTAAAGGCGGATTGGGATACCACTCATGTTCTGGCATTTACGGGTGGCTATGATTTAATACACGCTAATGGTGGATTATCGCCAGATATGAAATGGCTTTTGGCGGCAGCCGGAGATGTAGAATGTTCTGGAGGTTGTTTCCATCCAACTTTTTACATTAACAAATTGCTACTATTTAACATTACAGGAATTAATCCGCGCGAAGTTTATACTATTCCCTGGAATTTCTCTTATACAGACAGTATCGCTCTTTGGGGTATACCTCCCATTGTTTGGACTGACAACGAACATATCGTCTATCCAATTCAATCAGAGGGATGGTCGTCCGTTGATAATGCTGTACCTTATACTTTGAATCCATTTACCCAAGAGAAGAAACTATGGGGCAACAAATATTATTTACGCACCTCCCCCGACCATTCTCGAAATCTGGTCTATGATGAGGCCGATAATTTATATCGGCTTCAAGACGCTAAAAGTGGAGAGATTATCCGCACATTTGATTTAAAAGAATTTCTGCCCATGCCTGAATTTACCCAAGTCTGGTCGCCCAATTCAGCCTATTTTTTAAATATTCGCCGGATCGAAGAATATATTGTTGAATTGGTTCTATTTGATCGAAATGGTGTTTTAAATAGTTCGGTTTTGACGATAAATACTCATAGTCCAAATCCTTTTTATCTACCAAACGATTTAAGCATTAGCTGGTCGCCTAACTCCGATTCTTTCTGGATGAAAATCTATGATGAATCCCCTGACCGCAAAAGATACATGGTCAATCTTCCCAATCAGCGACTAACTGACCTTTGTCTACCGTTAGATAAACAGAATATGGATCGTTGGGAGTTTGTATGGTCGCCGGAAGGAAACCAACTAGCGACAACAATTTATCAAGGGAGAAACGAATTATCGGAAAATCTCGTTTTCGATTTGGTAGATTGGAAACTTTACCGTATAGGGTACATTGACGGTAGCGTATTTGGTTGGCGCGAGGATTAATGGTGTCTACTAATTCGCTGCCTCTCGATGCCATTCTCCCCGGCGACTGTGTGGACATCCTCAACGGCCTGCCGGAAAAGAGCGTTGATCTCATCTTCGCTGACCCGCCGTATAACCTGCAACTGCGTGGCGAATTGTGGCGTCCCAATATGACGTATGTGGACGCGGTAGATGATGACTGGGATCGGTTCGAGGATTTTGCGGCCTACGATGTGTTTACGCGCGCGTGGTTGGCCGCCTGCCGCCGCGTCTTAAAAGAAACCGGCACGCTGTGGGTGATCGGCACGTATCACAATATTCACCGCGTTGGCGCGGTTGTGCAGGATTTGGGTTACTGGATACTCAACGAATTGACGTGGATTAAAAAAAATCCGATGCCCCAATTTCGGGGCGTGCGCTTTGCCAACGCTCACGAAACGCTGCTCTGGGTCAAAAAATCACCCGAGTCGCGTTATACCTTCAACTATCAGGCCATGAAAGCCCTCAACGGCGGGAAACAGATGCGCAGCGATTGGGTGATTCCGATCTGCACGGGCGCGGAGCGGATTCGCGTCAACGGCGAAAAAGCGCATTCGACGCAGAAGCCGGAAGCGCTGCTGTACCGTGTGATTCTGGCCTCATCTAATCCTGGCGATGTCGTGCTTGACCCATTCTTTGGCAGCGGCACGACGGGCGCGGTTGCCAAAAAATTGCAGCGCCATTATATCGGCATTGAACGCGACCCATTTTATATTGAAGTGGCGAAAGAGCGCCTAGACAAGACGCAGCCCGAACCGCTGCCGGATTTCCCCGACGGCAAACGCAACCGGCCCCGGATTCCCTTCACGCAAGTGCTGGAACGCGGTTGGCTGGTTCCCGGCCAGCCGCTCTATTTTCGGCAGGATCGGACAATAGCGGCGGCAATCACGCCGGAGGGCAAACTGCGCCGGGACGATTACGAGGGGTCAATTCACGCGGTGGGCCGGTTCATCCTCGGCGGGTCGCCCTGTAACGGTTGGGAACACTGGTATTACGAGGACGAGGCTGGACAGTTGCAGCCGATTGATGTGTTACGGGAACGGATGCGCGCCTCGGAAGCGCCGCCGGTGCTGACGTAGCGCCTTTGTCGGGACGAGGCCCGCCTCGTTCGTACAGAAACAGCTAATTTCAGTGAATCACGGATTCGCATTGTTAGCCCTCATCCCCCGGCCCCTTCTCCCTCATGGAGAAGGGGAGAAAGACAGAAAATCTGTTTTTAAGTCCCTCGCCCTGAGGGAGAGGGATTTAGGGTGAGGGCAAAATCGTGATTCACTGAATTTCTTGAAACGGTCTAAAGCGGTTATTGCACCGGCTTGAACTGCTTCAGCGGTTTCCAGCTTGCACGGCGGCCCGTGGGTGAGCAGGGACAAATCGGGGCGGTTCACCACCGCCCCGACAAAGAAACCAATTACCAAATTTGATTAGGCCCGCGGTGAGGTCTAATCCGTGTAGGGTTCAAAAAATGTCAGGCTGTTGAGCATCGTGCCGAACACGGCGTCGGCCTCGTCAAGCCGTTCTTCGGGCGCGTCCAAATCGAGCGAATACGCCAGACTGTTTTCCAGCACCGGCACTAACACCAACCAGCCTTCAACCAGATTGCCGTCGTCCGTGTAGGTGTAATCCACGTAGTAACTTTCATAGCCGTTCAGGTCCACCGTTTCGGGGTCTTTGGCCGCAAAATCATCCAGATAGCTGAATTCATCCAACTTGATTTCCAGCAGTTCGTCCAGTGTTTCAACGCTGTAGGCTTCGATGTAGATATTAATCTCGCCGGTTTCATCGCTGACATTCAGCGTCAGGCCGCCCTCTTCATCTTCAATGACGGTTGGATCCGTCCAGACCCAGGGATACAGGAAGTTGATCCCAAACGACACATCCTTAAACCCGCGATAGTCGGTGTCCAGGTCTTCGTTATCCACTGTGAGCGGAACCGTATCCAGGCTGACGTTCCCGGCCACATCTTCCACCAGAATCGTCAGCTCGTAATCGCCGGAGTAGGCCGGGACGTAGTAGTATGTAAACGGTTCGCGGCTGAAAGTCAGCACATCGTCGGTAGGCACTAACACAACTTCGCCGGTTTCGTCAATAAACCGCCAGGTGGGACGGAATTCGTCGCCAAGGGCGGGGCGAATCACGGAAGTCGCCACGTTGTCACCGGATTCGTTGACGCCCCACACGCTGACCACGGCGGCAGTTTCCGTGTCTACAATCAGGTACGCCGTTTGGCTGCGCCCGGATTTCCACAGA